>JACOXG010000001.1 GCA_016176405.1 Candidatus Daviesbacteria bacterium
GATTGTTCTATCCCCAAAGAATCTGCCCCAAGTTTGGCTGCCATTAAAACTACCCTGCCATCACCAGAACCCAACTCATAAAATTTTTTACCTCTTTTAACACCAGAAAGTCTTAAAACTTTTTTAATATGGTCCATTTTAGTTGGGACAAATGGAGCATCAGATCCGGCAAACCAAGATAGAGCTAGAAAACAACCTAGCAAAATACCGCCAGAAATAATTAATGTTAAATCCATATTTTCTTCCATACTTTTGTAACCAAAAATATGGTAAAAGTTTTCTGCAGTGATGTTCGATCTAAAAATTGTAATTTCGTTAACGGGGGCTCACCCCCTCGGATATTCACTAATCGTTCAGTATCCGGTTCCCCCTGTTGCCTCATTACAATTTTTTTAACGGTCTCTGCATCAATGCAGAATTCTAATCTATTTTTTTAGTAATTTCAAAAGGAATACTTTAAATGGAGTTATTTTATCTATTATGGTAAAGAAGATATAAAGTGGCCAGTCAAAGATTAGATCATAAGTCCCCATATATTCCACCAGTTCCCCTCCATATCCTTGTTTAAATTTATGAAAACCAAACCAGGGATCAGAAGATTTGGCATCTGGACCTAGGGCTCCCCACATGTCGAATTTTTTAAGACCCATTTTTTTTCCTAATTTAATTGCTTCCCAACAAACTAAATTATTTGCCATTACCTCTTTATATTTTGTAGAAGATCCTCCATAAGGATAATAAAGAGTGTCTTTAAAATTTAAAAGCATCCAAGCAGAGAGTGGTGAGGGGTTATGAGTTGTGTGTTCATTGTAAAAAGCAATCAATAGACGAGCCATGTTTGCTTGGCAGAGTGTTTTCCAGACATTTCGATGGTATTGCTCATTATGCCCATGATATCCTTGCCTTTTGGTTGTGATAAAATATAATTTTAAATAAATTTCAAAAGCCTGATCATCTACTTTTTCCTCCACTTTAACTCCATGTTTTTGAGCAATCTTGATGTTATACCTGGTTTTTGGGTGCATATTTTTTAAGAGTTCTTCTTCGGATTTGGTCAGATCTAAAATAAAGTTATATTTGGTAAATAAGGGTTTTGGAGAAGGCATAAAAGTATTTGGTATAGAGTATTCAGTATTTAGTATCTCAATATCCGGCTCTAGTTTTATAAATGCGCAGTTATTTTCTTTACCGATTCTAGTAAGTGCCTCTGCCAACTCTTTATCTGGTAAAGGACCTTTTGGTAAATAACCTGCATATTTATTAGTGAGTGGAATTTTGTGAAAGGTTAACTGGAATACTTTAGATAATTTACCATTTTTGAAAATACCATATCGTAAAATTGGAGTTTCTAAACTTTTCCTAAATTCGCCCCATTCCCAGCTCTGGATCACATGGGTAACAAGTTTGTTGTATTGAGTTTTATTGGTCATTGGTCGCAAATCCATGCGACCATTGTACTAGAAATGGATTAAAAAATCTGGATTTTAGCATTAGTTCTTAATTCTTGGAATTTCTGATTAAAGATTTGAGAAAGTTTTTGTTGTTTTAAATTGTCCTCCGCCTCTTTTCTTTGTTGGGCTGAATCAGTGGCCGTTAAAAGAGCACTATTAGTTTCTATAAATTGATCAATTTCCTCTGCTGAAACTGTAGCTTCATTTTCATAAAGCTTGGCAATAGCCAGCTGTAATTTAATTTGATCCATCAATGTCTCTCTTGTTTGTCCCTGTTGAGAAAGTAGTTGATCTAGTGTTTCCTTTCCTCCAACTTGATTTTCTAATTCAGAAATTTTTGCTGAAATCTCTGCTTCTGTTGGGATTGCCCCCATTTTGGAAGCCTCTTGTAAAATTATTTTTTCATTGATCATCTGGTTTAAAATCTGTTCTTTAAACTGTTTATTTAATCTTGATTGAAGTTCCAAATTAGTAATGGGAATACCATTAATAGTGGCTGCTACAAACCAATCCTTTTTATAAAAAGCCAAAAGTAGAATTCCTATGACTAAAATAATTAGATAAATTTTCTTGGAACTTTTAAAAGTGGCAATTCTTTCTGAAAAAGAGAAAAGTGAAGCGGGCAAATTGGCAATAGGATTCATGTCGGATTTTTGAGTTTTTTTAGCCATTGGCTGATAGTAACAGAATAAATTGTATTTTGGCAAGCACTAAATTAAAGCTTTATAATAAATAAATATCCACAAATCTTGCAGTCCATCCTGCAGTTTTGGCATCATCAAAACCTAAATCAATGATATTCCCTTTAATTGCTCCGCCTGTATCTCCGGCCACAGCCATGCCATATCCTGGGATATAAACTTTAGATCTTAAAGGTATGACTTTTGGGTCAACAGCAATTACCCCCTTACCGGCCCTCATCCCTATAGCTGTCCATTCATTACAACCGCTGCAGTGGGAATCATAATGAGTGGCATAAACCCTTAATTTTTTCCAGTATTGGATTGGTCCATCAGAAGTATCAAGGGTTCTCCAGACAATTTTTGTACCCCGTAATATTTTTTTATCTTTGGCAGGAGTGGTTTCTGTAGAAACTAATTCTCTGTCATATTCTTCACCCCAGTGATAAGAAATTTTAATAATTCTGACTCTTTTGCCATCTTCACCTTCTTCCAAAATTTTTTCTTCACCAGCTTCTGTCTCGGGATCATCTTCATAAATAGTTTTTTTAGGTAGAATTTGGGTTTCTTCCTCTAGTTTATAAGTAAAAGAAGATTCAGTGGTGATTGGTTGATTAACTGGTAAGGTTTCGGTTGGTGAGGGGGTAGATTCTCCCAGGATGGCAGGAGATTGCCAAAAGTTTTTGGCAAAAAAGGTAAGTGTAATAATTAAGATAATACCTAAATATCTTTCCATAGGGAGCTCGCTCGTCACATCTAGAATAGATGTGAGAAGTTAGAAGTGAGAAAATGGATTAATGAGGTGAGAAGTGAGATTGATCACACATCACACTTCATTATCCATATTCACACATCCCACCTCTCATTTCTAATACCTGACTTCGCTCGCTTTCTATTATTGTTATGCATTCAGCCAATCTTCGTCATCTTTAGAAACATCATCTAAAAATTGATCAGAATCTTTAAAATTAGTATTTGATGAAATTAAACTTTCAGGAATATCTGTTAAAAATCTGGAGACTAAATTGTTTGATCTGGTTCCAAAATATAATCTTTGTCTGGTATAGCTTAAGTAAAGTTTTTCTTTGGCGCGAGTTATACCCACATAACAAAGTCTTCTTTCCTCCTCTAGCTCATTTGGATCAAGCATAGAGCGAGAGTGTGGGAATAATCCCTCTTCCATGCCCACCATAAAAACTACAGGAAATTCCAAGCCTTTGGCATTATGTAAAGTCATTAGAGTGACAGAGTCAATTGGTTGGGAGTTGGTGGTTTTGAGTTTTTGGTTGGGTAGATAACCATTTTCCACCAAAGCCACATTTTCTAAAAAGTCTTGCAGATTGGGAAATTCCTCTGCTACGGATCGTAGTTCCTTAACATTTTCCACCCTCATTTTCCCCTCATCAGTACCATCATCTAAATAGGCCAGATAGCCTGTTTTTTGCAAAATCCCATCTAATAAATCTAAAGTAGAATATTGGTCTAAATTGGTAGAGAGTTGGGAGTAAAATTCCATTAGTTTAGTTAATCTTCCCTTACCAATTTTCTCAGCGCGCTTTAGAGAGATTGAATCCTTAGGATTTTGTAAAAGTCTAAGATAGGAGAGGACATCTTTGATTTCTTTTCTTTGATAAAAAGAAACTCCGCCAATTAATTTATAAGGAATACCTGCTTTTAAAAACTGTTCTTCTAAAGAGCGGGATTGAGCATTAGTTCTGTATAAAATGGCAAAATCTGATAAGGTTACACCTCCGAGGTGTGCACCGGATGTCGTCTCAGTCTCACCTCGGAGGTGAGCTATGGTGTTTATGATAAACAGAGCTTCCTCAACTTCATTTCTTAGCTCAACTATTTCTATTTTTTCTCCACCATCTTTTTGAGTCCATAACTTTAAAATTGGATGAGTTTTATTTTTGGAAATTATTGAGTGTGCTGCATCTAAAATATTTTGAGTTGACCTATAATTTTGCTCTAGATTAAAAACACGCACATTTGGATAATCTTTTTCAAAATTAACAATATTTCTAAAATCTGCTCCTCTGAAGGAATAAATAGATTGAGAAGCATCCCCCACCACACAAATATTTTTGTGACGGTTTGCCAAATATTTAGAAATTAAATATTGGGCAGGATTAGTATCTTGGTATTCATCAATTAAGATGTATTTAAAGTGGATTTGATATCTGGCTAAAATAGTAGGCTCTGTTTGAAATAGTTGAATAGTTTTAAGTAGCAAATCATCAAAATCTAAGGCATGATTTTTTTCTAGAATCTTTTGATATTCTAAATAAATTTTGGCCACTATTTCCTGAAAGAAGCCTCTGGCATATCTTGGGTATTCTAAGGAGGAAATCAGCTCATTTTTAGCTCCTGAAATAGTAGTTCTGACTGCATGAGGGGAAGTTTTTTGAGTGGGGATATTTAAATTTCCCATAGCTTCTTTAATTGCATCTAAGGCATCTGACTCATCATAAATTGCAAAGCCAGGGGGCAGACCTAGCACTTTGCCTTCGCGCCTTAATATTTTTGCACAAAAAGAGTGAAAAGTTCCCATAATAGGTAGGGTATAGGGTGTAGGGTTTAGGGGATAGTTTAAGAGTTTTAAAATTCTATCTCTCATTTCTCCAGCTGCTTTATTGGTGAACGTGACCATAAGAATGCTTTCGGGGGGAACTTTCTTCTCCCGAATTAAATAAGCCACTCTGTAAGTTAAGACTCTGGTTTTGCCAGAACCAGCCCCGGCAAGTATCAAAACTGGACCTTCTGTTGCTTTAGCAGCTTGTTGTTGGATAGGATTTAAATCATCTAGGAGGTCGGGCATAGTGGAGGATATACTAGCACTTTTTGTAAATTGTTAAAATGCCTGAATTTTAATTGTCCAATAGTTTTATAGCTTTAAAGTTTTGACTTATAGGTTATTTTTTATTAGAATACGCAGAATTATGATAGCTACTGAAATAGATAATGATAGGCAAATAAATAGAAGGCGTTATGTTGGGGGAGGTGCGAGTGCCCTTGTTTTGCTTGGCAGTGCACCTGGTATCGAGAGAAAGTATGTTGAAAGGACCTTAGAAGCATGTTTAGATCACTTCTCCCAACTATGTGAATTTGCATCAGCAAGTCATATTCTTGGAGAAAGAAATTTAGCAATGGAGGTTGCATTTGAGGATTGGTCTGATTTTAGAGTTTTTATAAACTGGCTTGCAAACGATAATGTAGCTTTTAAAGGTTCTAATGTTACCCAATCTACCTTCAATCTTGTTGAGGATGATTTAATGTCTCATCAAGGACTACCTTGGTCTGACGCTAGGAGAGAAGCTTATATATTAATTCAAACTCAGCCGGAGTGGGGTCCGAGAGTATTATTAGAGACCTTAGGAGTTACAACTGATCCTAATTATAAATTTAGAACTCTACAAATTATTGGGTCTTCCATTTATAATACACTCGTTATTGTATCTTCAGAGGCTGAGTCTTTTGAAGATGGTGGAAATAATAAAGAAGAGAGTAAGAGTCAAGATGCATCACAGTTAACAGTAGTAGGTAATGCGGTAGAGAGAATAAGAACTACCCCAGGGGTAAATGATACGATGGTTTATATTTGCTCAGATACTCTTGATTTCTATCCATATGATAAAGTAATTGGTGATTCTTAAGAGTAAAACTTTACCCTAGACTTTTTTAGAAAGTGTTGTTAAAATCTATTTCCTATGTCAGTTAAACTGCTTGATTTTTGGGCGAGTTGGTGTATGCCGTGTCGGGTGATGGCTCCTGTTTTGGAAGAAATTAAAAAAGAGTTGGCCGGGAAGGTGGAGATTGAAGAGATTAATGTGGATGAGAAACCAGCTGAGGCCCAAAAATATGGAGTAATGAGTATACCTACCTACATTATTATAAAGGATGGGCAAGAGGTGGGCAGAAAAATTGGGGTAACTGCAAAATCTGAACTTTTAAAATTGCTTCAAAGTTGAATTTCAAAGATCGTGTGATCCAAATTGTAAGAAAGATTCCCTATGGTCGAGTTACCACCTATGGCACAGTGGCTACTTTGGCAGGAGTTCCCAGAGGAGCCAGGCTAGTAGGAGGAGTTTTACATTTTAATATTGATGCATCTCCCTGGCATAGAGTCATTAACAGACATGGATTTATTTCTACCAAATGTTTGGATCACCCAAAAGCTTTGCAAAAAGCACTATTGAAACAGGAAGGTGTAGAAGTAAGTAAGGATTTCATGATAGACTTGAAAAAGTACGGATGGTGGGGAAAATAATAGTCTGGCTCGTCACATCTAGAATAGATGTGAGAAGTTAGAAGTGGGAAGATGGATTATTGAAATGAGAAGTGAGATTATCACATTTCACACTTCATTATCTATATTCTCACATCTCACATCCCATTTCTAATTTGTGACTTCGCCATCCTTCAAAATTATGAGTAAGAACATCTGGATAATTGCTAATTGGAAATCTAACAAAACCATTGCTGAGGCTTTGGATTGGGTTTCTAAAGTTGGACCAGGTTTGCCTGAAAAAGATAACTTAAAAGTAGTTGTTTGCCCAACCTTTAGCTGTCTCTCTGAAATTAAAAAAGCAGTCGAGGTAGGTAATTTTCCTCTGATGGTGGGCTCACAAGATCTGTCCCCGTTTGGAGTCGGAGCATATACTGGCGAGGAATCAGCTGCCCTTTTAAAAGAACTTATTAGTGTATCCATTTTGGGTCATTCAGAAAGAAGACAGAATTTTTCTGAAACAGATGAGATGGTTGCTAAAAAGGTTGAACAAGCCATGCAAAATAACATTACCCCTCTAGTTTGTATTCAAGGGCCAGATACTCCTGTACTAGAAGATTATAAACTAATAGCCTATGAACCAATTTTTGCCATAGGTACAGGTAATCCTGATACTCCAGAAAATGCTAATACTGTGGCAGAAAAGTTAAAAAATAAATATGGTCAGGATTTAGAAATTTTATATGGGGGAAGTGTTACTTCATCCAACATTGCATCTTTCATAAGAGAGCCAAATATTAATGGAGCACTAATTGGGAATGCTTCTTTAGATGCTGAGGAATTTGTCAAAATTACTAAGGAGTGTTTGTGAGTTGTGAAGAAACTTGATTTTAACTTAAGTAGACAAAATCCCAATCAAAAATTTATAAGGGTTAACAAAATTTTAAAAAGATTAGTTCCAATCACTTTTGTGTTGGCTGTTTTAATTGGCTTGGCCATTTTTTTAACTACGTCCTCTTCTACTTCAAAAGTTGTGAATTTTATTCTTTCTCTCCCCAATCTTAAATCAACCAACAACAGGGTTAATATTTTACTGCTGGGTATCTCAGGAGGTACTCACGCTGGATCTAATTTAACAGACACTATCATTGTGACCACCTATAATCTTAAAAATAATAAGTTACATCTAATTTCCATCCCCCGTGATCTTTGGCTACCCTCTTTACAAAGTAAAGCTAATGCAGTTTATCAGATGAAGGAACCTCAAGGAGGGGGCCTTCCCCTCACCAAAACAGTCATGGGTAATATTGTGGGTTTGCCAATTCATTATGGATTAAGGGTGGATTTTAGAGGATTTATTAAAGCAGTAGATATTTTGGGTGGGTTGGATATTGAGGTGGAAAGATCATTTGATGATTATAACTACCCTATTGAGGGGAAAGAAAATGATATGTGTGGCAATACAGAGGAAGAGAGGGAATTTAATGAGGAGGAGGCAAAACAGCTTAATATCGAGCCGGGGAAAAGAAAGGTGCTAATTTTGACTGATGGGATAATTGCCACAGATTCTGCCGAAGAGGATAAAGGTTTTAAATATTTTACTTGCCGCTTTGAACACATCTCTTTTAAAAAAGGTGTAACTCATATGGGTGGCGAAGAAGCTTTAAAGTTTGTCAGATCCAGACGTGGCACTAATGGTGAGGGCTCAGATTTTGCTAGATCTAAAAGACAGCAAAAGATCCTTGAGGCAATAAGAAATAAGGCCCTCTCTTTAGAAACTTTGTTTAATCCTGCCAAAATTGCCGAGCTGATTAAAACCTTAGGAAAAAGTTTAGATACAGATATATCGCCAACTGCCGCGCTAGAGTTTTATAAGTTAAGCAAAAAATTAGAAACTACCCAAAATATTGTTTTAGATGATTCAAAAAGAGACAATCTGCCAGATGGTAGAACTCAACTTTTGATTCATCCTCCAGTGACAGATTATGGAGGGGCATATGTGTTGATATCTCAAGATGATGATTTTTCTTTTATTCAGCAGTATATTAGAATGGTTCTCAATGAGGAGATAGGTGAAGCTACTACTTCTGCACGGAGCAGCCATCGCTAGTTCAAGAGAAAAGCTACAAGAAGTCAAAAGCAATTTTGATGAAAATAGTGTGGTGGTTTTTGAAAAGGAAGCTGATATTGAAACTATCAAAAGCGTTCTGATCACCCCCTCTCTGTTAGGAGGAGAGCAATTGATTGTTTTGGAAAATCCCCCTGAGGATTTTAATCTAGACTCATCACTCATCACTCATCACTCGTCACTTCTGATGTGGTTTGATCGTGAAGTCGCCAATTCCAAACCAATCATGGCCTGGGTGAAAAAGTTGAAGGGACAAGTGATTTATTTCCCCGAAGGAAAAGAAATTTCTGTTTTCCCCTTGCTTGATAGTTTGGCAGAGGGTAGTAGTAGGGCTTTTTTAGAACTGGATAAACTGAAAAAAGGGGGTTTTGAGATTCAATACTTTATCACCATGGTTTTTTATCTTTTGAGAAGTCTTTTGGCAACTCCCAAAAATGCTCCGCAATTTATCAAAGATAAATTAGCAAGACAGAGAGAAAAATTTAGTTTGGCAAAAATTAAAAGTCTTTATAAAGATATGCTAGATTTAGATTTTAAAATTAAAAGCGGTTTAATAGATACAGATCAAGCAGAATTTCTACTGATCAGTAAATTCGTTAGATAGATCCACCTAATTCTCTAATTTTATCTGCCATCAGATCTAAATCTTTTTGATCCACTACCCCATCCTGATTTAAATCAGCCTTTTTTTGTTTCGGATTATTACCAAAATTTAACAGGACTATGGCATGATCATTGGCATTGATAAGTGAGTCACTATTTAGATCAAAAACCTCTAGTGGTAATTCTTCTTCCGAGATTTGAGAGGTCAGATCTATTTTTTCACCTAACCTGAGAGGGGGGAGAGGTTTTTGGGAGTCACTTAGTTTAATTAGGGTAGTAGCTTCACCTTTGGGAGAGATGACAGTTAATTTAACATTGTCATTCTCTGAAGGTTTATAAATGGTTGATAGATCTTCCGTTCGCATTAAAGAGATGGGAATTAGGAAATTACCCACCCTTTTAATCAGGGCCGACTGGGTATCTGCCCCAGAGATGGATAAATAAACAATGCCCTCATCCAGAGGATTTTCCCCATCTAAAACAGAGCCAATGATGGGATTGAAACCATTCGACTCAGGATCTTCTTGAGCAGTTTGGAACTTATTGATTTCTGAAAATATTTTGGAGGAGGTAATTCTAAATTGGTAACTGGTATTAGGGACTAAATTTTTCAGTGTCACATAGTGGGTTAGACGAGAGGTGGGGCGATCACTATCCCGATCATCCAAGGCGGTATGTTCTGAAATAGAGTCTTTGCCAAAATTAACAAAAGATGAGGCAGGAGCATCTGTTTGCCAGGAGATGGTGACTGAGGTATCGGTAGTATTGGTTATCAGGATATTTTTTGGTGTTAGATTAATTGAAGCCTGACTGAAAAATGTTTGTTCTCTAATCACCAGATAAACACCTGCAATTATCCCGATACCGATGACTGAGAGTCCCAATAAGGTAGGAATCCTTAATTTATTAAAAAAAGAAGTCATCGTATCTTTTCCAGCCCCTTTAGATTGAACTCGGCATTAATAGGTTCAATCAGTTGTTCCACCTCAGGAGAAATTTCCACCTGTGATTGTTTATGAATAATATCAAATATCACCCAAGCACAAACTGTGATAAAGGTAAGTATTGCAGCAATTAACCATTCTTTCTTAGTCATATTATTTTATATAATGGCCCTTTCCGATTATAGAAATAATTAAACCTCCACTTTCTTCGACCTCGTTGATAGATACCTTTTCAATAGAGACTAACCTACTACTTGTTTTTAAATCTTGCAATAGTGAAACTAAGTTTTCATAACTGCCTGCACTGTTAAATGTAAAATCAATTTGGGCAAGCTCACCAATACCAGTATTTTTTTTCACTTCCAGTGTAATTGGTTGAATTTGTAAAGCAGAGATGGAAGCATTGTGCAGCCTGGCTGTATCTTCTAAAGTTTGAATAAGAGATTTCAAATTGGCATGAGAAGGAATGGCTGTCTCGATTTTATCTTTAATATCCCGACCTAAATTATCATAACTTTCCTTAGCTTTTGTTAAATCAGCACTCTTTTTTTTAACTTTTTCTAAAACTTGCTGAGAATTTTCTAACTTTTTTTGCAACAGCAGGATTGTTTCTACTGTTGGTTTGATGGCAAAAAAGATGAAGATGGCAATCACCAAAAGAGTGAAGATGGTTGTTCCGTAAGTTCGGATAATGGGCAGTTTAGCAACTGGTTTGATATAAGTAAAATATCTGGAATATTTAGTTGATTCGCCTCTCATAAGTTTTGTCCTCCTCCGGCAACAGAGGCGTTGGCTTTAATAGTGAAACGGATAACGCCTTCCTCAAGTCCCACGGAAGATAAAGATACACCAGAAAAAAAGCTATCTTGTTTCAGGTTGGCTTGAAAGGCAGCCAAATCATTATTATTTTGGGCCTGACCATTAATTTGGATTGAAATTTTATCAAGTGACTTTTCCAAAGAGAGAGATCGTAGGGAGACTGAGACAGGCATTTGATCTGCAATTTTTTTAAGTATTAGGGCATAATCAGGGTTAGACTGAAGAAAGCCGTTAATTGATGAGAGCTTAAGTTGAGTTTGTCTAATGAGAATTTCAAATGGTTGAAGATTTTTTATATATGGTAGTTGATTAACTTCAATCTCCTCTTTAATTTCAGCAATGTCTGCATCTAATTTAAATCTGAAAACAAAGGCAATTAGTACTACAGCTTCCACCAAGATTAAGATATAACGGCCAGTGGATAGCAGCCAGCGAAGCAAAATGGTGGGGATTTTTTCAGGGTTGCTTTGAGGTTTGAGTAGATCAAGACGAATTAAAATACGTAAATTTTTCTTGGCAGGCATAGATACATTATACTAGAAAATTATCTGCTCTTTTTGGATAATCTGGATTTTAATCTGGCAGCCTTATTTGGGTGAATTAATTTAACTTTGGCTGCTTTATCTAGGGCAGAAAATACTGTTTGCAAATCTTTGACAGATTTAGAAAGACGGGCCTTTTTAATTAAAGCCTTAAGGGTATTTTCTCGTTTCTTGTTACGAGCGGTTCTGGTCTTATCTTTCCTAACTTTTTTTATGGCTGAGCGTATAATTGGCATAATTTTAATGATAACAATTATATAAGAGGAGCGCCATTGAACTTGTTCAAGGCGACCTGCTTATCTTATTGGCATGCTGGGTATGGTATCATAGCAGCTTCCCTTGCGCAAGCGAGAATGCTAACATAAATTAATGGTTAAAAATATCCTAACACTTTTATATTCCCGACAAACTTCAATTCTTTCCGGTGCTGCCATTATCATGGCCACCATGATAGTTTCCAAAATTTTGGGGTTGATTCGGGATCGACTTTTGGCCCATGTTTTTACCCCAGATAAGATTGACATTTTTTGGGCAGCCTTTCGATTACCAGACTTCATATTTCAAATAGTGATTTTGGGAGCTTTATCAGTGGCTTTTATTCCAGTTTTTACAGAATATTTGGAAGATAAAGGTAAAGAAAATGCCTTTGATGTTGCCAGAACTATTCTGAATGTTTCTTTATTACTTTTTGTCCTCACAACCATAGTAATTTTTATTTTGGCTCAACCAATTGTGTCCACGCTCATTGCCCCAGGTTTTTCTGACGATAAACAATTACAAGTGGTATCTTTAACAAGAATTATTCTGTTTGGCCAAATTATTTTGGTATTTGGATCATTTTTTGTGGGAATCTTACAATCTTTTCAAAGATTTATTATTCCTGCCTTTGCTCCTGTTTTTTATAATTTGGGAATTATCTTAGGGATAATATTTTTATCCAATTCTTGGGGGATTATGGGAGCAGCAGTGGGCGTGGTATTAGGGGCAATTTTACATGCGCTGATTCAAATACCCTTAGTTTATTCTTTAGGCTTCAGATTTAAGCTACCATTAAGATTCTTTCATCCCGGAGTTAAGGAGATTATGAAACTGATGAGTGTTCGAACATTAGGGTTGGCTGCTGAACAGATTAATGAGACAGTGGGTTTGGCTTTGGCCTCATTGATAGCAATTGGTTCAGTGACATATTTAACCTTTGCCCAACATTTGCAGGTTGTACCAATTGGTTTGTTTGGAGCAACGTTGGCTCAAGCTGCTCTTCCTATCCTTTCCTCAGAAAAAGCCAGAGGTAAAATTGAAGAATTTAAAATTACCTTGCTGACTACTTTGCATCAGATTCTGTTTTTGGCTTTGCCAGCCACAGCTATATTAATTGTGATTAGAATTCCAGTGGTCAGACTGATTTTTGGTGCCTCGCAATTTAGTTGGGAGGCCACTGTTTTAACAGGACTAACTGTGGCCTATTTGGCCATTGGGCTGTCTGCTCAGGCCATCTCACTACTTTTAGTGAGAGGATTTTATGCCTTAAAAGATACTAAAACACCAGTGATAGTATCTTTGATAGTGGTGACTATCAATATTATTTTGAGTGTTTATTTCATTATTATTTTGAAAATGGAAGTTTGGACTATTGGTCTTGCTTCCTCAATTGCAGCAATTTTATCAGCAACTCTTTTATTTTGGGCTCTATATTTTAAAGTAGGAAAATTTGATTTGGAAAAAGTCTTTAGTCCATTTCTAAAAATGTTAATGGCTACAATTATCATGGGCGTGGCTTTATATGTGCCCATAAAACTTTTAGACCAAGTTATTTTTGATACTACCAGAACTATTAATCTGTTAATTTTGACTGGTCTTTCTTCAATATTTGCCCTAACGGTATATATTTTGTTAGTTTGGTTTATGAAGGTGAGAGAACTCAATACTTATACGACATTGATGAAAAAAATCGGCAAAATGCCATCTAAACTGTCATCAAAGGAGCTGATCTCTTCTGAACAATATTAGAAATTTTTGTATCATCAGTCATGTTGATCATGGCAAATCAACTTTGGCAGATAGACTGTTGGAAATAACAGGGACTGTCCCAAAGGAAAAATTAAGACCACAACTTCTAGATTCATTGGCTTTGGAGCGGGAACGTGGTATCACTATCAAGCTTGCTCCAGTTAGGTTAAAATATGAATATCGAAATCCGAAATCCGAAACAAATTCAAATGTTCAAAATACAAATGATCAAAATAATTTCGAATTTCGTGCTTCTAATTTCGAGTTTACAGATTCAGAATATATTCTGAATCTGATTGATACTCCTGGTCATGTGGATTTTTCTTATGAGGTGTCTCGTTCCCTGGCTGCAGTTGAAGGGGCCATCCTTTTGGTGGATGCCACCCAAGGCATTCAGGCTCAAACCTTGGCTCATGGTTTATCTGCACTTGATCAAAATTTAACTTTGATTCCAGTCATCAACAAAATTGATTTGGAAAATGCTGATATAGCGGGTACCAGGAAACAACTGGTAGAAACTTTTGGGTTTGATGAGAGTGAGATACTTCTAGCATCAGGAAAAACAGGAGAAGGGGTGGAAGGAATTTTAAAAGTCATAGTTGAGCGTATTCCTACTCCAAAATCCGCAGGTGTCAACCTAATCCACCCCAAGGGTGGAAGTACTTTTAAAGCTTTAATTTTTGATTCTTTTTATGATCCTTTTAAAGGTGTGGTGGCAGAAGTACGATTGTTTGAGGGGGAAACACCAAAGATTCAGTCGCCCATTGTATTCTTGGGAACAAAAGCCACCGGCCAAGTATTGGAAACAGGTTACTTTTCACCACAACTGATACCAACTGAAGAATTAAGGGAGGGGGAAATTGGATACATTGCAACCGGCATAAAACAGCCAGATTTGGTCAGAGTAGGAGATACCATTTCTACAGATTTAGGAGTACAATCACTACCAGGGTATAAACAGGTCAAGCCAATGGTATTTGTGGGACTTTTTCCGCTGGATCAGGATGAATTCCCAGATGCCAAAGAGGCTTTATCAAAATTTAGATTAAATGATCCTTCATTTACTTTTGAGTTAGAATCCTCACAAGCTTTAGGTTCTGGTTTTAGATGTGGATTTTTAGGATTACTACATGCAGAGGTTGTACAGGAAAGATTGCATCTAGAGTTTGGAGTAGATCTTTTAGCTACCTCCCCTTCTGTTGAATATTTAGTAAATGGTGAGTCAATTACTAACCCTTCATCTTTAGACCCATCAATGTTAAAAAATGTTAAAGAGCCCTGGGTAAAATTAAAAATTTTTGTACCACAAAAATATATTGGAGGGGTGATGGATTTAGCACAAGAAAAACGGGGAAAATTTATTAACATGCAGCATTTTGCTACTCAAGTAGAACTCTCCTATGAAATGCCACTTGCTGAAATGGTGACTGATTTTTATGATAAATTAAAATCAATCTCTTCTGGATTTGCTTCATTAGATTGGGAGTTTTTAGAATTTAGAGAGGTGGATGCTGTCAGGGTAGATATTTTAGTTGCAGGAGAAAAAGTGGATGCCTTATCACAAATTGTAGTGAAAGAGAGGGCTGAAAATTTTGGTAGAAGAATGGTAGGAAAATTAAAAGAAGTACTTCCTAGACAAAATTTTGAGGTGGCCATACAAGCAGCCATTGGTGGAAAAATAATTGCCAGGGAAACTTTATCATCTTTTAGAAAAGATGTCACAGCCAAATTATATGGAGGAGATAGAACTAGAAAAGATAAACTTTTAGAGAAACAAAAGAGGGGAAAGAAGAAAATGAAAATGGTGGGTAGAGTAGAAATCCCACAAGAGGCATTTTTAAATATTCTAAAATCTTAAGTATTGTATATAATTTTAGTATAAAGAATAAATTTATGGCTATAGGTGAAAGATATTTTGGGGGTAGAATTATCTACGATCATGAAACTATTGCTGATAGGATGGCGTTGCTTGATCGGGTGGAAAGAGCGCAAAGGAGGACAGCTAAACTTTATTCTCAGGAGCCCACTTTTAGTAGAGCTCGACGTTATCACAGACTAGTTCATATGGAGCAAGATCTTTTAAAAAAACCTCTAATCAGGGAGATTCATTTTAATTTCCGGCAGAAGTGACTTTAAGTTTAATTTGATTTCAAAGAGATAGATAGATAGATTACATTTTCAAATAGTTTATAATCTGCCATAATTATTTTATGCATCTGCCTGCTGCTTTAATTGTAATCATCATAATAGCTTTAGGAATAACTGTTAGTAATGTAGCTGATATACAAATATTTACTCCGCAATCAAAGACTGAAGTTGTGACTAATCTACAACTTGAAGCATCTCCTTCTGCCTCGCCTACCTCAACTCCAACTGCCACCCCATCAGCTACACCCAAACCAACTGCAAAACCTACCTTCACAGGTACCCCTAAACCCACTGCTGCTCCTGCCCCGGTGAGTAATACCCCTCCTTCTTCTGGTTATTCCAGACAATCTGTTCAAACAGATGTGGGAACATTTACTGTGAGTATTGTTTCTGCTGATTTAAATTCTACTAGAGTGATTGTGGATACTGCTTCTGATTCAGATTGTAGAGATAATTGTCCAGTTTTGTCTTTAGGAGAGTATGTTTCAAGAAGTGGGGCTTATGCTGGAGTAAATGGATCATATTTTTGTCCTGCTTCATATGATTCTTGTGCAGGCAAAACTAATTCGTATGACACACTTTTAATGAATAAAAATAAAGTTTATTTTAATTCTGATAATAATGTTTATTCCACAGTGCCAGCAGCAATTTTTTATGCTGGAGGATCCAGGTTTGTGGGACAATCTTTGGAATGGGGTAGGGATACTTCAGTTGATGCGGTGATTGCCAACCAGCCTTTACTTTTATCAGGAGGTAATGTGGTTTTTGGAGGAAATTCTGATCCGAAACAAGGGTCTAAGGGTTCAAGATCTTTTGTGGGAGTAAAAGGTTCAACTGTTTATATTGGGGTAGTTCAAAATGCCACGGTGGCAGAGGTGGCCAGAGTGTTACATGCTATGGGCATGCAGGAAGCTTTAAATTTAGATTCAGGTGGATCAACTGCGTTGTATCATGGGGGTTACAAATTTGGCCCGGGTAGAAATATCCCCAATGCTCTTCTTTTTGTCCAAAGATAATATTGGGCGGGATTTTTGTATAATAACCTCATGAAAATCGTGAAGCCTCCCAAATTAAATATTGGGGATACTATTGGCATTGTGGCCTCATCCTTATCTGTTCTACCATCATTTAAAGAAAACTACCAACGTGGGAAAAAAGTAATTGAGGAAATGGGATTTAAGATTAAAGAAGGGAAGACTATTGGGAAAGTTAGGTGGTGGGCAGCTGGAACACCTAAAGAAGTAGCTCAAGATATTAATTCCATGTTTGCAGATAAAAATATAAAAGCAATTTTTGCTCAAACTGGGGGATATTCTGCAATTTCAGTCTTGGAACACTTAGACTATGAACTCATCACTCATGACCCAAAACCTTTCATGGGAATGTCTGATATGACCACCTATCATCTGGCCATATTTGCCAAAACTGGCATGGTGGGATTTCATATGGATGATGTAACTTTTGGATTAGGTAGAAAACCAAGAGAAGGAGAGGGTGATTGGGTAAAAAAGGATAAAGAATTTTTTCTAAAATTTTTAACAAAATCTGAAGCTCCTGGTGTGATAAAGCCATTAAGTGAGTGGGAGGTTTGGAAAAAAGGAAAAGCAGAAGGGCATTTAATTGGGGGAATTTTACAACATTTAACTATACTTTCTGGAACCAATTATTTTCCTAAAGTTGAGGGATTTGATGGGGCAATTTTATTTTGGGAAGAAGTGGGAAAAAGTTTATATGATATATCAAGAAGTTTATATAAATTAAAATATTTAGGAATTTTGGATAAAATTTCCGGAATGTTAATTGGAAAAATTAAATATTTAAAACCTGTTAGGGATGAGGAAGTTGAAGAACCCACTGCCAAAGAGATGATTTTAGATATTTTAAAAGATTATGATTTTCCCATTATGGCCAACTTAGATTTTGGTCATTTTACAGTAAATATCCCAATGCCAATAGGAATTAAAGTTTCTTTTGATACCACTAAAAAGGAACTAAACTTTTTAGAAGGAGCTGTAGTTTGAGTTTTCCGTCATCCCCGCGTAGGCGGGGATCCAATTCCGAACGTGATTTATTTAATAGATGTGGACTATTATCTTCACTGCGTTTGGATAATTGGATTCCTGCATTCGCAGGAATGACGTGTGGACGGTTTTAGCCTCTAATTACTTCACAGTTGGGGCATCTTAAGGAATCTGCTTCATAGATTTTGGCAACATCATCAGATAGGGAGAAAGAAATACTTGAACCTTCATTGATTCTATAAACATCAGGACTATTGTCTGAAGTTAAATCAGCAGTTCCTCTAACCAGCTCAAATTTAATTTCTTCATATTCATTTAAAAAGAGTGGTTTTATATCTTCTGTCACATTATTAAATGCAACTCCAAAACCAGAAGAAAAAGATTGGTTGGTAATACTTTTAAAATAAGCAGAAGAGCCAAAAGGGGTGGATACTACAATCCCGTCACCAATATAGAGTTTGTCTCTGATTCTAAATCTAATAGCATGAGTGGGGTGAGCATTTCTAATTGAGAAATCATTTAAAGCCAAAAGAGTTTTTCCACTCACTTCTGTTTTTAATTTTTTATAAGTTTTTAGAGTAAGCTGATTTTCTAATAATTTTTTTAACAAAGTTTTTTCTTCATGATCTGAGCATTTATGACAAAACTGAGAATCTCTAATAGGCAGTTTAGGAATGCCTGGATGTTCTCTTTCTGCATGAAGTAAAGTTCCGTCACCACCAAAACTTATTACTACATCTGGATTTTCAGAAACTATGGAAAATCCTGCCTCTTTTACAACAGGTTCTATTTTTTGTGTATTTTTCCCAACCAGCAAAACTTTCATAAGCTCAATCATATCATATGGGTCTTGACAAGAGTTAGCACTCATGGTAGATTAGTGCTAGATTTTATGGCAGAACTTTCTGAAAGGCAACAGGCTTTACTAAAAGCTATTGTGGAAGAGTACATTGACAGCGCAGAACCAATTGGCTCTGAGGTTATTGAAAGAAAATATAACTTAGGAGTCTCCCCTGCCACTATTAGAATTGAGATGGGAAAGCTAACTGAGTTAGGTTTTTTAAGACAACCTCATACCTCAGCTGGTAGAACTCCCACCTCTTTGGGGATGAGATTTTATATTCAAACTTTGATGAAGGAAAAACAGCTACCTGTAACAGCTGAAGTTTCTATCAGGGAAAAGATGATGAGTCAAAGGGCCAGGGAAGAAAGATTACTCAAAGAAGCAGTGACTGCTTTGGCTGAGAAACTGGATATGTTGGGTTTAGCTTTGGATGATAATGGACAGCTATATTATGCAGGAGCAGCTAATATCTTGGATTGGCCAGAGTTTTATGATATTGATGTGGCCAGGTTTGTTTTATCACTTTTTGATGAGAACCCAAGATTAAGAGATATTATAGGTAGGGCCCAGGGAGCAGATCCAATTCACATATTATTTGGGGAAGATATGGAGTTTGAGAATTTAAGATCAACAGGGTTTGTGTTTACCAGGTATGAGTTTATATCTCAAGTTGTGGGAGTGAGTCCAAAAGGTGGGGTGATAGGAGTAATTGGGCCTGCCAGGATGAATTTTGCTTTAGTTTTGCCTTATGTCAAATATGTGAGAAATTTAGTTTGTGAAGCAATGAGGGGGTAAGGAGGGAAGTAACAAGTATCCAAGAAACAAGTAACAAACAATTTGGAATACTTGGACACTTGTATCTTGGAAAACTTAAAATATTATGAGTAAAAAGAAATCTGAAGATCAAAATAAACTAGAGGAAAGAGTTTCCGAGTTGGAAAATCAACTAAAACGTGCAGTGGCTGATTATCATAATTTGGAAAAAAGAGTGTCTGAGGGAAGGTCAGAATTAACTTCTTTTGTGGGAGGAGAGTTAATAAAAAGATTGTTACCAGTTTTAGATCATCTAGAACAATCATTATCTGGTGTATCTGAGCAAGAGAAACAATCAGGGCCTGCCCTGAGCGAGCGAAGCGAGTCGAATGGGTGGGTTAAGGGAGTAGAGCTGGCTGTAAAAGAGTTTAAATCTGTTTTGGAATCAGAAGGTTTGGGTGAAATTGTAGCAGACGGACAATTTGATCCAAACCTTCATGAGGCTGTTGACACCCGTGAGGGTGAAGATAATAAAATATTAGAAGTAGTCAGAAAAGGGTATACTTTAAATAATAAAGTGATTAGGCCAGCTCAGGTGGTGGTGGGAAGAAAAAATCCACCTAAGATGGAAGAAGTAGAAAATTTACCTGGTGGAGAAACCCAATCTGATTTTCATATACCACCGAAAGGAGAAAATTAATCGGCTAAAAAGCATATGAGTAAAATCGTAGGTATAGATCTTGGAACTACAAATAGCTGTGTGGCTGTGATGGAGGGTGGAAAGCCCAAAGTTATCCATTCTGCTGAGGGGGAAAATATTATCCCTTCTGTGGTTAATCCCATTAAAAATATTGTGGGCAGGGTTGCTAAAAGGCAAGCTGTGGTTAATCCCAAAGAAACTATTTTTTCTATAAAAAGGCTGATGGGAAGAAAGTTTAAAGACCCGGAGGTGCAAAGAGATATTAAATGGTTACCCTATACCATTAAAGAGGGTAAAAATGGCATGGCTGTGGTTGAAGTGGAAGGACATGATTATACTCCACAAGAAATTTCTGCACAAATTTTACAAAAAATAAAAGCAGATGCCGAAAGTTATTTAGGTGAAAAAGTCACAGATGCTGTGATAACAGTTCCTGCATATTTTGATGATTCACAAAGACAAGCCACCAAACAAGCAGGAGAAATTGCCGGGCTTAATGTCCAAAGAATTATTAATGAACCAACTGCTGCAGCCTTAGCTTATGGATTAGAAAAGAGCCATGCTCACACCATTGCTGTTTATGATTTAGGTGGAGGAACTTTTGATATTTCTGTTTTGGAATTAGGTGAGGGAGTGTTTGAAGTAAAAAGTACTAATGGTGATACACATTTAGGTGGAGATGATTTTGATCAAGTTATTTTAGACTTTTTGGCAGAAGAGTTTAAGAAAAATGAGGGTATTGATTTAAAAACAGACAAACAAGCACTGCAGAGACTTCGAGACGCAGCTGAAAAAGCCAAAATTGAGCTCTCATCCTCAATGGAAGCAGCAATTTCTATTCCTTTTGTAACTGCTGATTCATCTGGTCCAAAACATTTGGAGATGAAATTATCAAGAGCCAAACTTGAGGCCATGGTCAAACCCTTAATTGATAAATCATTTGATGCTGTAAAAAGTTGTTTGAAAGATGCCAAGCTTGATCCCAAAGATATTGAAGAAATAATTTTGGTAGGAGGTATGACCAGAATGCCTGCAGTTCAAAAAGCAGTTCAAGAGTTTTTTGGTAAAGAACCACACAAAGGTATTAATCCAGATGAGGTGGTGGCAGTTGGGGCAGCAATTCAAGCAGGAGTTTTGGGTGGGGAAGTTAAAGATGTGTTACTTTTGGATGTGACTCCTTTAACTTTGGGTATAGAAACTTTAGGTGGAGTTAGAACTCTATTAATTCCTAGAAATACTACTATTCCTACTTCTAAATCTGAGGTTTTCTCCACAGCTGCAGATAATCAACCAGCTGTAGAAATTAATGTTTTACAAGGGGAGCGGGAAATGGCTTCAGATAATAAATCTTTGGGGAAATTTATTTTAGATGGAATTCCACCAGCCCCAAGAGGGGTGCCACAAGTTGAGGTCACTTTTGATATTGATGCCAATGGCATATTAAATGTGACAGCTCATGATAAAGCCACTGGTAAAAAACAAAATATCACCATTACTGGTTCTACTGGATTAAATAAAGATGAAGTGGAAAAGATGACCAAAGAAGCAGAAGCTCATGCTGAGGAAGATAAAAAGAAAAAAGAAGGAATTGAAATAAAAAATACAGCAGATAGTCTAGTTTATCAAACAGAGAAAACATTAAAAGATCAGGGTGAAAAAGTTCCTCAAGATGTGAGGGTGGAGGTTGAACAAAAATTAAATGAGTTAAAGGAGGCTTTAAAGGGTGAAAATACTGATGATATTAAAACTAAAGCTGATGCCTTAGGAGAAGTTTTACAAAAAATAGGTTCAGCTATGTATGGTCAATCCTCCTCCGCTCCTGGTGGAGCTACGGAAGGACAAGCAACTCCAGGTGAAGGACCCAAAACAGAAGACTCGTCATCCGAAGCTTCAGCGAAGGATGAAGCTGTTGAGGGTGAAGTAGTTGAGGAAGAAAAGAAAAAAGAAGAATAACTAAGATTTCTTGATTCTTGAAAAAGTAAAATAAATAATAGGTGTCAGTATTAAAGTAAATACTAACAACCATAATGGTAGCTGAAGGATTAATGCAAACGCCCAAGAGCCAAGAGAATCACGAAGAGGGAAAGCCATAAGAAAGATCATACCCGCTGAGAGTGCGAATGCAATAATTACTGATAGAAATAAAGAGCCTATATCAAATTCATTTGCACCAAGCTTAATTGAAAAAACTTCAGATAATGGTTTTTTAAGAAATATAACCTGATAAAGTATTTTAATAATATAATAAAAAAGAACAATTGGCAGAGCTGTCCTTAAAAGAATATAAACAAAATTTAAATACACTTTAATCTGTTCAATATCCATTTGATTATATTATACACTTTATAAGCAGAAAGGTTGTTTTAACCTACCTTTAATTTTCATTTATACCACGACTGTAGCATAAATGAAATTGGTAATCTTAATTTTCTCCTTCACCACTAAGAGTTGTTAATTTACCCATTAAAGATTTTTTAGTGGATTTATTTAAAAGTGCAGTTAATTTTTTATCTACTTGCTCTGATGATAAACTAGGAGATACTCCAATAACTCCAGCTTTTGTATCATTTTCAACTAAAGGAGCAAAGTCTTTAATATTGTAAGTAACTATTATCCGTTCTTCTTTTTGGGCAAGTTTATAGACTTTAGGATCAGGTAAACTAGCTAGATTCAAATCTGCAGTAAGATGCTTAAGATCATATCTCCTGTTTAACTTGGGAAAATAGGAACGAACTGGAAAATTTTCATCCAGTAAGAGTTTGTGTTTGTGAAATCTTTTTGTCATCACTTAGCTTATATAGTTTACTTGCCAACTCTTCTAATGCTCCTTCAAACTTACCTCTATCAACCCAAGGATACATTTTATAAAGCTCTTTAATACTAATACCCTCCTTAAGGCGATGTAAAATCACCACAACAGGAATTCTTGTCCCAACTATACAAGGTTCTCCACCCATAGTATCTGGCTTGGAAGTAATATACTTTTTCATACTGCTATTATAACATGGGAAGCTGTTAGAGGTGAAGTAGTGGAAAGGTTGTTTTAACCTAAAACTAGCACTCTATGCCTAAAAGTGCTATGATGTAGAATACATTTATGGCTACAAAAAGAGATTATTATGAGATTCTGGGAGTGAAAAAAGGGGCTTCTGAGGCAGAGATAAAATCTGCTTATAGACAGCTGGCCAGAAAACATCATCCTGATATAGATAAATCTGCTGGAGCAGATGCACGATTTAAAGAAATTGGGGAGGCTTATCAGGTTTTATCTGATCCTCAGAAAAAGGGGGCTTATGATCAGTTTGGTCATGCTGCTTTTGATAGAGGTGGAGCTGGAGCAGGCGGACCTTTTGGAGGGGCAAATCCCTTTGGAGGTGGGGGTGGATGGCAACAATATTCCTGGTCTTCCTCTGGGGGAAATCCTAATGTTCAATTTGATTTTGGAGGATTTGAAGATCCATTTGAATTATTTGAACAAATTTTTGGAGGAGCAGGATTTGGACAAGCTTTTAGAAGAAGACCTACCTATCAATTAAATTTAACTTTTAATGAAGCTATTCATGGAACTACCAAAGATGTAGAGGTAGAAAGTAGAAATGCTCAGGGATCTTTGATAAGAAAAAGGATGAGAATAAAAGTGCCAGCAGGAGTAGATAATGGCACCAAAATTAGGTTTGGAGAATTAGATATTGTTTTTAATGTTCAAAGAAATCCCCAATTTTTAAGAGAGGGAGCAGATATTTTTTCTGAAATTACTATTTCTATTCCACAGCTAGTTTTAGGAGATACTTTTGAGGTAGAAACTGTACATGGAAAAGTAAAAGTGAGAGTTCCCCCAGGAACTCAACCTGGATCTTTAGTTAGACTTAAGGGAAAAGGAGCCCCAAGATTAGGTTCTTCTGGACATGGTGATCATTATGTCAGAGTTAATCTAAAGGTTCCCCAAAATCCCTCTAAAGAAGAGAAAAAATTATATGAGCAGTTATATAACTTAGGTTCCAAGAAAAAAGGCTGGTTTTAATTCCTCTAAGCTGGTATAAATAGATTAGAGATAATTTTAGATGAAAAATTATGCAGGATTTTGGAGAAGATTCGCTGCTTGGTTTATCGATGGGCTCATTTTTTGGGTTATTTCAGCGATTAGTAGAAACAATTTCCCCCTCTTAGTTTATGTTTTAATGTTAGCTTATGCTACTTGGATGCTTGGAGCTTATGGAGCAACAATTGGCAAAATGGTTATGAAAATAAAAGTAACTAAAGAAAATGGAAGTAAGCTGACTTACTCTAATGCATTAGTAAGAGAATTATCTAAACTGTTATCAGGTATAGTTTTTGGTCTTGGATACTTATGGATGATTTGGGATAGTAAAAAACAAACTTGGCATGACAAGATTGCTAAAACCGTGGTAGTGAGAAGCTAATTTACTTTAAAAGTTTTTTTAAACCTGATAAGACTTCTGCTGGGAGGGTAAAGATCACAGTGTTACCTGCTTTGGTTCCTGCAGCCTCAATTGTTTGTAAAGTTCTAAGTGAAATTGCCCCATTTGCCATATTGGCCATGGCTTTTTTCAAATTCTCTGAGGCAGATAATTCTCCCTGAGCCCTAATCACAGCTGCTCTTCTTTCTCTTTCTGCCTGAGCTTGTTTGGCCATCACCAGCTTCATATCAGCTGGTAACTCAATATCCTGCATTTTTATGGAAACCACATTAATACCCCACTCTGCAGTTTCTTTATCCACCAAAGCTTTAATTTGTTCAGCAACCTTTTCTCTTTCTGTTAAAACTGTATCTAATTCCACTCCACCTACCACATCACGTAGCGCAGTTTGAGCATATTGAGCCACAGCATATTCGAAGTCTTGAATTTTTAAAACAGCATCATCTGGCTTTTCAACTTGAAAATAAACCACAGCATTTATCCCAACAGGCACATTATCTTTGGTAATCACTTCTTGTTTGGGAATATCCAAGGTGGTAATTCTCAAATCTACCCTAATTAATCTTTGAATAAAGGGAATAACTATTCTTAGTCCAGGAGATAAAATTCCGCTAAATGTTCCCAAAGTTAAAACAACCCCTCTTTCGTATTGATCAATAATTTTAATACCAGAAATTAGAATTAAACCTAAAACTGCCAGTAATATATAGAACACCCAAGCTTCCATTAGCTGGAATATATCAGATTATCAGCTTGACTTCAATTCAGTAAAAAGTTAAAATATTCCTGGTTAATAATCCAATTGACTGAAAGGTGGGCTAGTCCCACCTTTTCTTTTAGCTCTGCTAAAAGAAATAACCAAGTAACAAATAACAAGTACCAAATATTTGGAAACTTGGAATTTGTAATTTGGAACTTACGACTGAAAGGAGTTTATGGCACAAGCTAGAACTGAATTTGCAGCTGCTTTAAATCAAATAGCCTCTGAAAAAGGAGTGGATGTAGAAGTGGTCTTAGATGCCATCCGCCAGGCAGCTTTGGCTGCTTATAAAAAAGATTTAGTTTTAAGAAATGAAATAGTGCCTGAGGATTTTGAAGAATATACCTCTGAGGTTGATCCGGTGAGTGGAGAGATTAGAATTTTCCATAAAAAAGATAATGTTACTCCACCAGGCTTTGCCAGAATTGCCGCCTCGATTGCCAAACAGGTGATTATGCAAAGATTAAATGAGGCAGAAAGAGATGCCATATTAAGTGAATATGCTTCTAAAGTTGGTACCATTATTTCTGGAGTGATTCAAAGGCAAGAAGGTAATACTTTTTTTGTGGATTTAGGTCGAGCTGAGGGAGTATTACCACCTTCTGAACAAGTTCATACAGAAATTTATTCTCAAAATCAAAGATTAAAATTTTTTATCAAGGAAATTAGAGAAGGAGGTAGGGGTTCTGAGGTAGTAGTGTCTCGCTCTGATCCTGGTTTGGTCAAGGCTCTTTTTGCCATGGAAGTGCCAGAGATTGCCTCGGGTGCAGTGGAAATAAAGGTGATTGCCAGAGAGGCTGGTTCCAGAACTAAGGTGGCTGCCATCTCCACTCAAGAAGGAGTTGATCCGGTGGGATCTCTGGTGGGCCAAAAAGGAGTTAGAGTTCAGGCGGTAATGAGTGAGCTGGGCGAGGAAAGAATAGACATTATTTCTTATTCAGAAGACCCGGCCAGATTTATAGCAGCCTCTTTATCCCCTGCCAAGGATATTCAAGTTAAATTAAATGAGACAGATAAAGTTATCCTTGGCTATAGGTAAAGGTGGACAAAATGTCAGATTGGCTGCCAAATTAACAGGATATAAAATAGATATTGAGGGTGCAGAAGAACCAGAAGTTAGTGAAGAGGAAAAATCACAAGATGTCATTCTGGGGAGCGAAGCGACTCCAGAATCAAAGAAAGATTCTGGACAAGCCAGAATGACAGATGAAGAGGGAACTGGAGAGAAGAAAGAAGAACCTCAAGGTGGATCACAAGCTCCTGCTGATGATACCAAGGCCAAACAGCTCCCAGCTGAAGAAACTACAGCTGAGGAGGAAAAAGCAGAAGCAACTGATCCTAGTAAAACCACTGGAGAAGCTGTAGCTGAGGCTGTTGAAGAAAATATTACAGAGGCAATGCAAGAAGAATCCAAAGGTGGAGAACTTCAGGAAGAAGAAAAAGTTGATGAACCCAAAGCAGCAGCTGATGCAGAAAAAGACATAGAAGAAGCAGATAAAACAGGGAAGTGAAATGATGAAGCAATCTGAATCATGTAGGAGATCCTTCGTCGCTTCGCTCCTCAGGATGACAAACTGCGTTTGGAAATTATACGCAGTTTGTCAAATAAACCTAAACTATGGAACAAGCACGACCACCAATAATAACAATCCTTGGCCATGTTGATCATGGTAAAACTACTTTACTAGATTATATTCGCAAAACTTCTGTAGCTGCCAAAGAACACGGCGGAATTACCCAACACATTGGTGCTTACCAAATAACTCATAACTCAAAACCCATCACCTTCATAGACACTCCAGGTCATGCTGCTTTTGAGAAAATGAGATCAAGAGGAGCAAAAGTGGCTGATATTGCCATATTAGTGGTGGCAGCAGATGATGGGGTAATGCCACAAACTTCTGAGGCTATCAAACATATTCAAGAGGCTAAAGTGCCTCTAGTTGTGGCAGTAAACAAAATAGATCTTCCTGGAATAAATATAAAAGTACAAATGGAAAAGATTAAAAAACAACTATCAGATAGAGATGTTAAGTTAGAAGAATATGGAGGAGATACACCACTGGTGCCTATTTCTGCCAAAACTGGAGAAGGAGTGGATAAACTTTTGGAAACAATTGAACTGGTGGCTGAGCTGCACGAGCTTAAAGCTGATCCACAAGCTCAGGTTGCAGGTGTGGTAATTGAGGCCATGTTAGATAAATTTAAAGGTCCAGTGGCCACAATTTTAGTCAGAAACGGAACTTTAAACAAAGGAGATCAAATTATGCTAGGTGGAATTAAAGGAAAAATTAGAGGTATGTTTGATTTTAATATGAAAGCAATTACTGAAGCAGGTCCTTCAACTCCTGTTGAAATATTAGGTCTAGAAGCTGTTCCATCAGTAGGGGCAAAATTAGGTGAAGAACCCAAAGAGATGGAAAAAGCACAAGTTCAAAGTTTAGTGGATAAATTAAAACAGGGAGAAAATAAAACATTAAAATTAGTGATTAAAGCTGATAAACAAGGATCTTTAGAAGCAATCCAGGCTGGGTTGGAAAAACATAATGATGAGCGTAGAGTAGTAGAATTTAAATTTTTGGGAACAGGGGATATTGTTGAGGATAATGTCAAACTTGCTTCCTCCACAGGATCAATTGTGATTGGGTTTAATATCAAAGTTTTACCAGCTGCTCAGAAATTGGCTGATACCGACCATGTTTTAATAAGAACCTACCTTATTATATATGAGTTATTAGAAGAGATGGAGGAAGTGATAGAGGGATTAATAAAGGTAGGGCAAGTTGAGGAGGTTTTGGGAAAGGCTAAGATTATTGCTGAGTTTCCACACGGGAAAGAAAGAATTGCAGGGAGCAGGATCGTAGAAGGATCAATTGCCAAAGGGCAAAGAATTAGAGTTGTAAGGGAGGATACTATTATTGGTGAGACTAAATTAAAATCTTTAAGAAAAGTTAAAGAAGAGGTAAATAAAGTGGAAAAAGGTAATGATTGTGGGATGCTATTTGAGCCTCAATTAGATTTCCAAATTGGAGATACAGTTGAGTCCTTTAGAGTTATATAATTCCCTCCTGTCATTCTGAGCGTAGCGAAGAATCTCTATATTTATTCTATATACAATTTCTTTCACGCTTTTGTAACCAAAAGCGTGGGAAAAGTTTTTTTGCTGAAAGTCGGACTACTCGTCAGATTTTTCTGATCGGGGGCTCACCCCCTCGGATATTCATCCCGATAAATCGGGATTCAGTATCCGGTTCCCCCTGATAGAAAAATCTTCCTCGTTTAACGTCCTTTGTTTCTAAGCAAAAATTTAGGAAAATTTAACGCCCTTGGTATCAATGCAAAAATAAATAGAATCACTTGATTTTTATGGGCTATTGAGATAGAATAGCCTCATCATAATGAAATACGATAGTCAATTAGTAGAGCTTAAAAATTTATTGCCTAATGCTAAAAATGTTTTAATTGCCTTACCTGCTGGGGCAGATATTGATAAGTTAGCCTCAGCTTTGAGTCTATTTTTAGTACTAAATGCTCAGGGGAAAGAGGTAACTGTTGTTTCAGATGATATCCCCACAGTGTCTCAAGCTCATTTATTCGGTATAGATCATATTCAAAAAAATCTGCCTTCCGGAGTTGGTGGTAATTTAACTTTAACCTTAGAAGGAGTGGCTGCCTCAGATGGGACAGTACCTGCTTTGGAAAAACTAGATTGGTTTGCAGAAGGGGCTAATTTAAACTTGGTTTTTCATGTCCTGCCTGGCCAAACTTTTCAGCCCGCAGGAATAATTCCTAAATATCAAGGCTCAGGTTTTAATTTAATTTTTGTGATTGGAGCTGCCAATTTAGATTCTTTAGGTTCAGTCTACAGAAGTAATACTCAAGCTTTTTCCGGAGTTCATATTGTCAATATTGATAATCAAAACAATACTTCTTTTGGGCAAACTAATGTGGTGGATACTACTGCTTCGTCTGTATCTGAGGTAATGACAAACCTAATGAGTGATTTAGGCTTAAATTTAGATGCAGATTCTGCTAGTAATCTGTTGGTGGGAATTTTTGAAGCAACTGCAAATTTGACTCAAAAGGCTACTGCGGATACTTATATGGTGGTGGCTAATTTGCTTCGAGCAGGTGGTAAAAAGCCAGGGACTATAGTTGGAGCACAACCAGTTAGTCAACCAGTGTTTCCAACTCAGCCTGGCGGATTAGATTTATCTGCTTTAATACCCAAAGAACCCTTCGCACAGCCTACAGCAGAGTATACCACTCCACCAGTGGTACCGGTTGATACCCAATCCTCACCTGAGGAAAGGCCAATGGAAGAAGGGGTTATTTCTGAAACCCCAGAACCAGATTGGTTAACCCCTAAAATATTTAAAGGGACTTCAATAGGCTAATCCTTGCATATTCTTAATATGCTTGCATATCCCAACATTTTCTGATAGAATACTCCCAAATAAGAACCTGCTTCGCGCTTCACTATGAATTATTTTAGTTCGCGCTCGCAGAACCTTGCCTTTTTGACTTTGTCAAAAACGTTAAATTAAGGACGACTTTGGCATCAAAGTTGTTCCAGAAAGGATATTAAGATGCCACTTGATCCAAAGATTAAGCAGAAAATAATTAAAGAGTTTGCCACCAAAAGTGGTGATACAGGCTCCCCTGAAGTTCAAGTAGCCCTTTTAACAGAACAGATTAAAAATCTTACCACACATTTAAAAGAGCATACACATGATGTTCACTCTCGAAGAGGACTGCTATCTATGGTTAACAAAAGAAGAAGACTATTGCAATATCTTGCCAAAAAGGATGCGGAAAGATATACAATGGTAATTGATAAGTTAGGGTTAAGTAAGTAACAAGAGAGGAAAAATTTGGGGATTGCAAAGAGTTAGTTAGAAAACTAATTACCTCTTACACAGTTTCCAAATTTCCTCAAAAAATATGAGTAAAGTTGTTGTTAAAGAAATGGATTTGAATGGTCGCAAGCTAAAGCTTGAGACTGGTAAGTTGGCTTTGCAAGCCAACTCCTCTGTAGTGGCTTCATGGGGAGAAACAGTTATTTTGGCAACTGTGGCCACCCAACCTTTAGAGGAAGATATTGGCTATTTTCCTTTATCTGTGGAATATGTAGAAAAACACTATGCTGGAGGCAGGATTTCCTCATCTCGCTTTATCAAAAGAGAAACTAAACCCACTGATGAGGCTGTTCTAACCGGTAGATTGATCGACCGTTCTATCCGTCCCCTTTTTCCCAAAGAATTTAAAGATGAAGTCCAGGTAATTTTGACTGTTTTATCTGTTGATCAAGACAATGATCCGGATATTGTGGGTTTAATTGGAGCCTCTGCAGCCTTAAGTATCTCTTCAGTGCCTTGGGGCGGACCAATTGCCGCCATCAGAATAGGTGAGCGGGATGGGAATTTAGTGATTGATCCAACCATGGAGGAGATGGAACATCTCAATATGGATCTGGTGGTTGCTTCTACCAAAGATAAGGTGGTGATGATAGAGGCGCAGGCTAACCAGATTAGTGACGGAGTGGTTTTGGAAGGAATTAAGAAAGCGCATACTCATGTCAAAGAGATTATTGATTTAATAGAGGAATTTGCCAAAGAGGCAGGTCAGGAAAAACAAACTATCTCTCATTTGGAGGAGGAGATTGAAGAAGCCTTAATTGTTGAAGTGACTAAATTAACCAAAGAAAGAATTGAGAAAGCACTTTTTGATACCGAACATCCCTGGCATGAAGCAACTGGGGATTTGATCAAAAGAGAACTGGCTATTCAATATGCTGAAACTTTGACACCCACCATTATTGCCGGCATTTTTGATAAAGTAGCCAAAGAAATTGTTCACGAGACTGTTTTGAAAAAGGATAAAAGGGTAGATGGAAGGAATATGGATGAAATCAGACCAATCAATATGGAAGTGGGAGTTTTACCAAGAACTCACGGATCTGCTTTATTTCAAAGAGGCGATACCCAAATTTTATCTGTGGCCACCCTGGGTGCTCCGTCCTTACAGCAAACTTTGGAGGGCATGGAGGGAGAAAGACAAAAGCGCTTTATGCACCATTACAATATGAGTATTAATCCTTTTTCAGTGGGTGAGGTGAAAAGACTGGGTCCTCCTAATAGACGAGATATTGGCCATGGCGCTTTGGTGGAAAAATCACTATCAGCAGTCATTCCTTCAGAGGATAAATTTCCTTATGCCATCAGAGTGGTATCTGAAGTTTTGGCAGCCAATGCTTCAACTTCAATGGCCGCTGTTTGCGGCACAACCTTGGCTTTACTTAATGGGGGTGTGCCTTTAGTAGAACCGGTGGCAGGTATTGCTTTAGGTCTATTCTCTGATGATAAAAAATTCCAAGTGGTGACTGATATGAGGGCTGTTGAGGATTTTTATGGAGAAATGGATTTTAAAGTGGCCGGCACTAAAGGGGGCATCACCGCAATTCAAATGGATACTAAATTAGCAGGCTTAAGTTTTGAAATTATTGAACAAGCTTTGAAGATGGGTAAGGAGGCCAGACTGACCATTTTGGAGCAAATGAATAAAGTAATTCCAGCAGCCGGTCCCCTCTCGCCTCATGCACCCAGAGTGGAAATTTTACATATTAAACCAGAAGAAATTGGTCTTTTGATTGGGCCAGGCGGTAAAAATATTAATGGCATCATTTCTAAAACTGGTGCTCAGATTGATATTGAGGATGATGGTACAGTGATGATTTCTGGAACTAATTTTGAGGGAGTGGATAAGGCAATTGAGGCAGTGGAGGGTATGTTTAAGAGTGTCAATGTGGGGGATATATTGGAGGGTAAAGTGGTCAGGTTAGCCCCTTTTGGAGCATTTGTGGAAATTGCTCCGGGCAAGGATGGACTAGTCCACATATCTCAGATGGCCCCAGGTCATGTTGAGCGAGCAGAAGATATAGTATCAGAGGGACAAGTTGTTAAGGTTAGGGTAACTGATGTTTCAGATGGAAAGGTTGGTTTATCAATGTTATTTGGAGAGGATATTAAACCAGAATCTGAAGGCAGACCAAGATCATCTGGTGGTTATAGAAATGGTGGTAGTGGATATAGTAGAGGAGGGGAAGCAGGAAGAAGACCTTTTGGGCCCAGAAGAGGATTTTCAGAGAGAAGAGGGCCTTTTGATAGAACCAGAGCCAGATTCGAAAGAAAGCCTTTTGGTAGAGGAGGGGGAAGAGATCGAGGAGGGCGTGGAGGATTTAACCGCTAAATTGGTTAAGTTAAAATATATTTAACAACATGGATTCTGCCCAAGCAAAATTAGAAGAGTTAAGGGGTAAAATTTCTCAATCCAATTTGTCTGCTGAAGTTTCCGAGAGACTGATTAATCTTTTGAAATTTCCACCCTCAGGTGTTGAATTTGAGAGATTAGTTTCATATATAGATTTTGTTTGTGCACTTCCCTTTAATAAATATTCCCAAGACATATTAGATTTAGGTCGGGCCAAGGAAATTTTAGATCGGGATCACTATGGTTTGCAATCAGTCAAAGATCGAATCTTAGAGTATTTATCTGTTTTGATACTACACAAACAAAAAGGAGGCACCTTTCATACCCCAATTTTGGCTTTTATTGGATTAGTGGGTACAGGTAAAACTACCCTGGCTTCATCAATTGCCGAAAGTTTAGGCCGACCTTTAATTAGAATTCCTTTTGGAGGTCTGGGAGAGGCAGCAACACTACGGGGACAATCCAGAGTTAAGGCAGATGCAGAACCTGGTCAAATTATCAAGGGGATTCAAAAAATTAAAGTTTCCAATCCAGTTATTCTACTTGATGAAATTGATAGAGTGGCTGAAGAAGAAAGAATTGATATCATGGGGGTTTTGGTAGAACTTTTGGACCCAGAGCAAAATCATAGCTTTTTGGATCACTATTTAGATTTTCCCTATGATTTATCTCAAGTTTTATTTATAACAACAGCCAACAATAGCACCAATATAGCCACTGCTGTTTTGGATAGATTGGAACCGATCCAGATGCCTTCCTACTCAGATGAGGAGAAACTGGTGATTGGTAGAGATTATCTTTTACCAAAGATTTTGACAGAAACTGGCTTGGATAAAGATGCCATTAATATAGATGAGGCCATCTGGCCGCAAATTATTAGACCCTTAGGATTTGATGCAGGTATAAGATCCTTACAAAGGAATTTACAGGCCATTTGCAGAAAAATTGCCAGAAAAATGGTGGAAGGAGAGAAGGGACCATTTAAAATAGATAACCAGAATTTGGGAGAATATTTAGGAGTATGAAAACATTTGCACCAAAATTTAATTTAAATCAAAAAGGTGGGGTACTGAAACTTATTCCTTTAGGAGGAGTGGGTGATGTGACCAAAAATATGTATGTTTATGAATATGATAATGATATTATCATTATTGATTGTGGGGTAGGTTTTCCCGATGAGGCTATGCCTGGTGTAGATTTAGTGATTCCAGATATTACCTATTTAAGAGAAAAAAGAGATAAGATTAGAGGAATTTTAATTACTCACGGGCATGAAGACCATATTGGTGGATTGCCTTTTATTTGGCCACAGTTACAAGTTCCCATCTATACCCAAAAGTTGACAGCCGGATTTATCAGGGCAAAATTTTCAGAACATAATTTGCCCAAGGATAAAATTGCGGAGGTTAAACTAGATCAGGTTTTAAACTTGGGGGTATTTAAAGTATCTTTTTATCAAGTTTCTCACTCAGTTCCAGATTCTATGGGTATAGTTTTAAAAACCCCAGTCGGAACACTCATTCACCAAGCTGATTTTAAAATAGACTGGACCCCAGTGTCTAAACAAGTGACTGATGTGGGAGCGGTGGCCAGATTAGGTAGTGAAGGGGTATCAGTTTTGGCCATTGATTGTTTAAGGGTGGATAAGCCAGGTTTTAACAAATCAGAAAAATCAATTGAGGATTCTTTTGAAAAAGCTGCCTTAGAAACTAAGGGTAAACTGTTGATTACCATGACCTCATCCAATGTGTCCAGGATGCAACAGGCCATTAATGTAGCTCAAAAATTAGGCAGAAAAGTGGTGGTGGTGGGTAGATCTTTTGAAAATAACTTTCAAATCGCCAGGGATTTGGGATACTTATATGTGCCAGCGGGTTTGGTGGTTGCTCCAGATACCATCTCCTCATTTGCCTCCAGAAAACTTTTAATTCTGATTGCCGGTGCTCAGGGACAATCTGATTCAGCCTTGGCCCGGGCAGCCAATGAGGAACATAAACAGCTAAAGTTATCTGAGGGTGATAGTGTAGTTTTTTCTGCTGATCCCATTCCTTCCACTGAATCAGCCCAGAATGCCTTAATTGATTCTTTAACATCTTTAGGAGTGGATGTTTATTATTCGGCTATTACCTCTGATTTACATGTGTCTGGCCATGCAGCCTTGGAAGAGTTGAGGCTAATGATTAATCTCATCAAGCCGCGCAATTTATTGCCTATTGGTGGCACATTTAGACACATGAGGCAGTTTTCTCAAATGGTTCAAGATATGGGATATCATAAAGAGAATGTGATCATGGCAGAAGATGGGGATATTTTAGAACTCAAGAAAGATAGTATCAAGCTGATAGGCAGAGTTGAGGTACAAAATGTCTATGTTGATGGCTTAGGTGTAGGAGATGTAGGGCATATTGTGCTTCGGGATAGAAAAGTGATGAGCGAGGAAGGAGTGGTGGTAGTGGTGGTGCCGCTTGATCAACATGAAGGTAGAATAAGGGGAGAGATTGATCTTATCTCCAGAGGATTTGTTTTTGAGGAATTTGCCACTGAACTTTTGGATGAAGGTACAGAGGTTTTAAAAGCTGCTTTGGAAAAACACCCTCATAAAATTTCTGATTGGAGATTTTTAAGGAAAATGATTGAGGAAACATTGGAAAGGTTTTTTTACGAACAAACCGAAAGAAGACCGTTAATTTTGCCAGTAGTGGTGGAGGTATAAATGTCTTTAGAGTACGAAACACTATTGAAACAGCGATTTCAATAGTAGTGAAGTACTCGCAAGCCTTCCAATGTAGGGAAGGCTTATAGTGTGGTATAATTGTCATAACGTATGTCTCGAAGAAGATCTCTTTATAGAATGCCCAGATTGAAACTTAGACACAGGACCATTATTGCGGTGGCTTCTTTGATTTCTTTTATTCTGGCAGTTTTATCAATAGTGGCCTTAACATTGCAAACACCCGCACTCTCATTTTGGAGACAATTCTTAATACAAATTTTAGGGTGGACTGCCTTTATGGCTCCAGTAATTTTTTTACTGATTGGTCTGGTTTTATCAAGAGCCAGATGGAGATTTGCTCAAACCAATGTTTTATTGGGGCTGATTTTGATTATCCTGTCTATTTTGGGGTTAACAGCCTCATTTAATGAGAATCAAGCTGGGGCAATCGGTCTCAATTTGTGGATACAACTATCTTCATTTGTCAGCGGGATTGGAGCTTTTGCTTTGCTGGTTTTAGTATTTTTGGTGGGTTTGGTAGTTTTATTTAATACCTCCTTGTCCCAAATTTTTTCTATCTTCATGTTTGTTTCTAATTTTTTAAAAAATAGAATCTTTAAACCGATCTTTTTAAGACCGCGGACATTTGAAGCCAAACATATTCCTATTAAAGTATCTGGTTTGGAGGAGAAAGGGAGAGTTAAACCATTGCTGCCACAAAATAAGGAAAGCATCATTGCTGATGCCTTAGTACAAAATGTGGCAGGTAAGGGAGTGGTTTGGAAATATCCGCCGCTGCCACTTCTTTCAGATAAAGTGGGTTCAGCTGCCGAGCGCGGTGATGTTAAGAAAAATGCCTCAATTATTGAAAAAACTTTGGATTCCTTTGGAGTGGCAGCCAGGGTGGCTGAGGTGAATGGTGGGCCAGCAGTGACTCAATATGCTCTGGAAGTTTCAGCTGGAGTAAAAATTGCCAAAATTGCCAATTTGCAACATGATATTGCCATGGCCTTAGCCACACCCACTGGTACTGTTAGAATTGAGGCACCGATTCCTGGTAAATCTTTGGTGGGGATTGAGGTGCCTAACAGATCTTTGGAGATAGTTGGGCTAAAACACGTTTTGGCCTCAGATGAAATGGGCAAACATAAATCCAAACTGGCGGTGGCATTAGGACGGGATACTTCTTCAAAGGCGATGGTGGTGGATTTGGATCGGATGCCTCACGTTTTGATTGCTGGAACTACCGGTTCTGGTAAATCAGTTTTAATCAATGCTTTTATTGGGTCATTACTTTTTAGAAATTCTCCAGATGAGTTAAAGATGATTTTGATTGATCCCAAAAGGGTGGAGTTGACCAATTATAATGGTATACCTCACCTGTTAACTCCAGTAATTACAGAACCAGAAAAAATTTTATCTTCTTTGAAGTGGGCCATGGCAGAGATGGATAGAAGATATAAACTTTTTCAATCCGTTGGGGTGAGAAATATTGCCGGTTATAATGATATGTCAGGTTTTCAGGCATTGCCTTATATTGTGATTATCATTGATGAGTTGGCAGATTTGATGATGTTTGCGCCGGTGGAGATTGAGGATGCTATAACTAGAATTGCCCAACTGGCTAGGGCAACTGGGATACATTTGGTGGTGGCCACACAAAGGCCATCTGTTGATGTAATTACTGGTTTGATTAAGGCCAATATTCCTTGCCGGATTGCTTTTAATGTTTCCTCAATGGTTGATTCCAGAGTGATTTTAGATGGGCCAGGAGCTGAGAAACTTTTAGGTCGGGGAGATATGTTATTTTTACCGCCAGATGCTTCCAAGCCAATTAGAATTCAGGGAGTATTGGTGCAAGATCAAGAAATAAGTAATTTGATCAAATACTTAAAGGAGTTGGGTATTGCTCCCCAGTATACGGCTGAGGTGACGGAGATGCCTTTGGGTAGATGGGGTGGAAGGGGAGGTAATGGAGGAGAAAAGGATGAATTGTTTGAGGAAGCAGTCAGAACTGTTTGTCAGTACGATCGGGCCTCAGCCTCACTCTTACAAAGAAGACTCAAGGTAGGTTATGCCAGAGCAGCCAGAATTATTGATGAGCTGGAAGCAGCTGGAATTGTGGGTCCAGGTGAAGGATCTAAGCCTCGGGATGTGTTAGTCAGAAATGCAGATGAATACTTTGCCAATCAAGCAGGAGGAGCTGAGAGCTAATATGTCAGGAAAAACTATTGCCACTATCTATTTTTATGTAATTTCTGCTGCTAGTTTGGCATTAATTGTAATTGGGATATTTAATGCAATTAACTTCCTTATTAATATAACTCAATATGATAAATATCCACTAAGGTACCCACAAGGCAGTTGTGAGGTTTATTCTTTTAAATTTGGGCCATATCCGGCAATGGATACCAGGGGAGTTCCAGCAACTCCCTCAGCTGAAGAGTTGGAGAAACAAAGACAGCTCTGTTTAGAACAAGAAGAGCAGGAAAGAAAACAACATCAAATTGATGATCTAAAAAACGCCATCACTTTCACTTTGGTGGGAATTGTTTTATTCTCTATTCATTTTCCTCTAGCAAGAAAGCAATCAAAGAGCTAAAATTCTGTTCATGAATTCAAAAATAGTCAATCTTTTAAAAAATGGTGGAGTTGGTGTAATGCCTACTGATACTATCTATGGAATTGTGGGGTCAGCATTGCTCCCTCAAACTGTTGAAAAAATTTATCAGTTAAGAAAAAGATCTTTGAACAAACCGTTTATTATTTTAATCTGCAGTTTAAATGATTTGAATCATTTTAACATTAAACTGTCTGCAGCTCAAAAAAAGTTTTTAGAAAAAATCTGGCCAAATCCTTTGAGTGTAGTTTTATCATGTCAAGATGAAAATTTTAAATATCTGCATAGAGGGACAAATAGTTTAGCTTTTAGATTACCCAAAGATAAAAAATTATTAGAACTTTTAAAAAAAGTGGGTCCTTTGGTTGCTCCATCTGCCAATATAGCAGGAGAAAAACCAGCTGCAAATATTAATGAAGCAAAAAAATATTTTTCTGATAGAGTAGATTTTTACTACGAAGTAGCAAGATCTCCTTATTTAGATAATGGTCATATCCCATCGAATGCATCTACCTTGGTTGAATTGGGAAAGGATGGTTCATACAAAATCATAAGACAAGGACAGTTCAAATTGTGATAAACTTACAAAAGTTTTACCATGCGTACCGTTGGACAAATTTTAAAAGAAACACGTGAGGCAAAATTTTATACTCTTGATGAGATAGAAAAGATCACCAAAATTAGGAAAGAGTTACTGGAGGCTTTGGAGGCAGATCAATATAATAAACTACCTCCCTCTACTTTCGTGCAAGGTTTTATCAAAAACTATGGCAAGTTTTTAGGGTTGGATCCGCATAAACTTTTGGCAATTTATAGAAGAGAATTTTCTGATAAAAAAAATCCTCCCAGAATTTTGGAATCTTTTACCAATCCTGTAGATAAAAAGGTGTTTAAAATAACTCCAGCCAAATTTTTGGGAGCAATCATTTTAATACTGCTTTTGACATTTTTTGCCTATCTTTGGTTTGAATATCGCTTTTTAACTGAGTCTCCTTTTCTGGTGGTGGAGCAGCCCACCAATCAACAAAGTATAGAGAAGAAAGAAGTAGTGGTTTCAGGTAGAACAGATCCTGAGGCTAAAGTCAGTATAAATAATCAAGAGATTCATGTTGATATTTATGGTAAATTTTCTCAAGAAATCCAACTGACAGAGGGTAGTAATACTATTTTAATTACAGCTATTGGTAAAAGTGGTAAAATGACTAAAATAGAACGGGTTGTGTTTTTAAAGTAAGGATTCTGCATGGATTTTTTACAGATTGCTTTAATATTTTTAATATGTCTTTTAGCAGTATTTTTAACCATTACTGGTGTTCAGGTATTTTTTATTTTGAAGGATTTAAAACAAACCTTGGACAGAATTAATAAAGTTTTGGAGATTGGAGAGGGAATTGAAAGAGGGGTGGAAAAACCTATCCATGCTGCCTCAAATTTGATCACATCCGGAGCAAAAGTTTTGAGTAATACCTTGAAAAGGGATACAAAACCAAAACACAAAAGATTCTACAAAAAAGTATTGTAATTCCCTTCTGTCATTCTGAGCGATTAGCGAAGAATCTCTAAATTTATTTTAGATACATTTTATTCACACTTTTGATCGCAAAAGTGTGGCAAAACTCCCACAAGTGATGTTCGACCTAAAATCTTCGGGCTCGTTAACGGGGGCTCACCCCCTCGGAAATTCACTAATCGTTCAGTTTCCGGTTCCCCCTGTTGCCTCGCCCTCGATTTTTTAACGGTCTCTGCATCAATTGTGGATTAAGAGGATGCCCTTTGTTTCTAAAAGCAAGATTTTAAAAAGCAAAAATGTTATCATTAGTGCGTGAACCAAAAGGGGTTAGCACCAATTTTAATAGTAATTTTAATTGCAGCTGCAATTGGTGGATATTTTATTTATAAAAACCAAAATAAGGTAGCTCCTGTTGTTCAAAAAACTCCTCAGCCTTTACCTACCTCATCTGATGAAACTACTAATTGGAAAACATATAATGAGGCAAACAGTGGTTTTGTTATTAAATATCCCAATAGCTGGAATCAATTTAATTTGCCAGATAATACTGGTGGATATGTTACTAAAATTGTCCTTACTCCTCAGACAGAAAATCTCTTAAATAAAAATACAAACGGAATCACAATTGGAGTCTTAAACTTAAATATTAAAGATTGCACAGACTCCGCAGATTATTCAAACACAGAATTCAATGAATATCTACGCTTAAAAGATGATCTCTATCCTGATCTTGAGATAGAACAATTAAATTTGCAAGGAATTAATGGTTATGTAATATATAAAGGATCACCAGGAGCCGTAGCTCAAAGAGGCCCAGAAGCATATATCTTCCAATGTCCAAAAGAAATTCAAATAAGCTTCGATCCTACAGGTATAGAAAACAGTACACAACTTTTCGACCAAATTCTTTCCACCCTTAAATTTACTCAGTAAATGTTAATTGGATTCCTGCTTTCGCAGGAATGACATAATTGTTAAAATAGCTTCATGAGTTCTAAAGATATTAGAGAAAAATATATTAAGTTTTTTGTGGGTAATGGACATAAGCAAATTCCTCCTGCAAAGTTAGTTCCTGAAAATGATCCTACTACTCTTTTTACCTCTTCTGGTATGCAACCTTTAGTACCATATTTACTTGGGCAAGAGCATCCTGAAGGGAAAAGATTAGTTAATTCTCAACCTTGTTTTAGAGCAGAGGATATTGAGGAAGTTGGGGATAATAGACATACCACTTTTTTTGAGATGTTGGGTAATTGGTCCTTGGGAGATTATTTTAAAAAAGAACAGTTGGAATGGTTTTGGGAATTTCTTATTAATGAGTTGAGGTTACCAAAAGAAAAATTATATGTCAGTGTATTTGAGGGCAATACTGATGTCCCAAAAGATAATGAGTCTTATGAGATTTGGAAGAGTTTAGGAGTAGCTGAGGATCATATTTATTTTTATGGAGTTGATAAAAACTGGTGGTCTCGCTCCGGCGAGCCGGATAAAATGCCTGAGGGAGAAATTGGTGGTCCAGATTCAGAAGTTTTCTATGATTTTGACACGCCACATGATGAAAAATATGGGAAAGAATGTCACCCAAACTGCCAGTGTGGAAGATTTTTGGAAATTGGCAACTCTGTTTTTATTCAGTACAAAAAAACTAAAAATGGTTTAGAGGAATTACCACAAAAAAATGTGGATTTTGGTGGAGGATTAGAAAGACTAACAGCAGTCAGTTTAGATAATCCAGATATTTTCCAAACAGATTTATATATGGACATAATTAAGAAATTAGAGGGAATATCAGATAAAAAATATGAAACAGAAAATAAAGCCCCAATGCAAATAATTGCTGATCACCTAAAGGCCGCCACTTTTATGATTGTTGATGGAGTAGAACCATCTAATAAATTACAAGGATATATTTTAAGAAGACTACTTAGAAGATCTGCCATTAAATTAAGACAACTCAATAAAATTATATCACTAAACATACTTGTTTCAATGATTCAAATCATTTTAACAATCTACAATAAAGATGGACAGACAAAGTTAGTGGAGAAAATAGTAACTGATGAGATTAATAGATTCCAAAAAACTTTGGATCACGGTTTAAAAGAAATTGAAAAGATTGAAAAAATTGATGGAAAGAAAGCTTTTGATTTATATCAGACTTTTGGATTTCCCTTTGAGGTAACTGAAGAATTATTTAGACAAAAAGGGCAACAAATCGACAAGGAACAATTTAGGCAAGAATTTGAGAAACATCGGGAACTTTCCAGAACTGCCTCTGCCGGAGTTTTTAAAGGAGGGTTAGCTGATCACTCTGAGGTGGTTACCAAATACCACACAGCAACCCATCTTTTACATCAGGCCTTAAGAGATGTATTAGGACCAGAAGTTTTTCAGAAAGGGTCTAATATTACTGCTGAAAGATTGAGATTTGATTTTTCGCTGAATCGAAAAATGACTGAGGAGGAAATAAAACAAGTAGAGGATTTGGTTAATCAGAAAATTAAAGAGAATTTGAAAGTTGATCATATGATTATTCCATTAGATGAGGCAAAGAAAATGAATGCTATAGGTTTATTTGATGAAAAATATGCGGACAAAGTGAGCATTTATGGAGTAGGCCCTAAATATGAGTTAGATCCAAAAGCCAAGGATCAAAGGGACAGAGCTGGTTATTATTCTCTAGAATTTTGTGGAGGACCACATGTAGAACAAACAGGAATAATTGGAGGCATTAAAATTACTAAAGAAGAAGCAGTCTCATCCGGCATGAGAAGAATTCGTGCCCAGCTTGTTTCCTAACTGATTAGATTATGCTAAGATAATCTTAATAGGCTTGTTTTCCAGGCATAATTTGTTATGAGTTTAATAGACCGTCTGTCTGCCATTTTACCTTTTGGAAAAGAGCGAGAAAAGGTAGAATATTATTTTGCTCTAAACATTTCTTCTGAGGAGCTAACCGCTGCCCTTTGGTCAATCGAGGGATCTAAATTACAAATTTTGGAAACTGCCTCTGAAAGATATAGCTCTATTGATCAGATTACCCCAGTGGCTGATAGACTTTTGGATCAGGTCTTGGGCAATAGGATGATTGAACCTGATCAAATTCTGTTTGGAGTACCTGATTCTTGGTTAGTTGATGATAATTTAAAGGATGAATATTTAAAGATACTTAGGGATACGGTCAAAGATTTGGAACTTAATCCGATGGCTTATGTGGCCACCTCCCATGCCATCATTCACTTTTTGGAAAAACAAGAGGGAGTTCCCACCACTGCCATTTTGGTAGGTTTTAATAAACATCACCTGGAAGTGATTGTGGTGAGGGCAGGTAAATTAGATGGAGCCAAAAGTATTTCCCGCGGGGATAACAGCGGAATTGATATTGAAAAGGCCTTACTAACCTTTTCTGATGTGGAAACCTTGCCATCCAAAATCCTAATTTTTGGAGAAGATGAAAATGCTTTGGAAAAACTAAAAACGCAGCTTTTATCTTTTCCCTGGATGTCCAAATTGTCATTTTTACATTTCCCCAAAATCGAGATTTTAAAAGGAGAGATGGAAATTAGAAGCGTCTGTTTTGCTGGAGCATCAGAGATCAAATCTGATGTGGTTTATATTGCTACTACTACCCCATCATCAGTGACCAAACCTTTAACTGCTACTCAAGAGGAAAAAGCACCAATTGAATCTAAAGAGGGAGATTTTGGATTTATTGCTGGAGATATTTCAGAGGCCGATGAGTCGGCGGGTCAAAGTCCCAGTGAATCAGAGGGACAAAGTATCAGTGAATTAGCAGGTCAAGATATTGGTGTTCCAGAAGAAGGATTGAAAGATACTGAGATGCTAGAGGAGGGAGCTGGAGAATTAGAAGGAGAAGGTATGACAGAAGAAGAGATAGCTGAAGCAGAAAATTTTCAACGCTCCGAGATAATTCCTGCTCCGGCTGAGCCGCCTGTGGTTAGCGGGAGAAAGACAAAATTACCAGCATTTTTTTCCAAATTACCGATACCTTCATTTAACAGATTTATCCCCAAAAAGCTTCTGCGGATGCCGATTGTATTAGGTTTGATTGTTTTAGTGGTTGGTATTTTGGCTGCCTACCTATTTTTGGTCAAAGCCGAGGTGGCAATTTTTGTAGAACCGCAAATTTTGGAAAAAGATACTCAGGTGACAGCTGACCCTGCTCAAAAAGAAGTAGATGAGGAGGCCAAAATTATTCCAGCTGAGACAGTTTCAACAGAAGTGTCAGGGACTCAAAAAGCTGAAGCCACTGGTAAAAAGACCATTGGTGATCCTGCCAAAGGTACTGTTAATATTTACAACAAGACAAACTCTGAAAAAACTTTTAGCAAGGGGACAGTTTTGGTAGGTCCCAATAATATCAAATTTAGCCTGGATGTTTCTATCACGGTGGCTTCTCAATCTGCCAAGGTGAGTGGTATTGATTATGGTACTGTTAAAGCTGCTGTGACAGCACAAGAGGTAGGGGCTGATGGTAATATCGCCTCTGGTAGTAAGCTGACATTGAGTAATTTTTCTGAATCTGAATATGCGGCAGAGGCTGAGGGGAATTTTTCTGGAGGTACTTCCAAAGAAGTGACAGTTGTTTCTGATGCGGATCAAAAAAGACTACTGGCTGCTTTGGCTTCGGATTTAAGAAGAGAGGCTCAAGAAAAACTGCAAGAACAAATGGCAGGTAAAAAGATTTTAGAAGAAGGTTTATCTGAGCAGATTGTCAAAAGAAGTTACAGTAAAAATATTAATGATCAAGCTGACGAGTTTTCCTTAAATTTAACTGTCAGGTTTTCTGGTTTGACCTTTGATGAGAAAGATTTAAAGCTGATTGTTTCTAAGCTGGTCACCACTGATATTCCAGAGGGTTTTGAATTAAATTTGGAGGAAACTGAAACTCAGGCTGATATTTCCAAATTGGAGAAAGATAAGTTAATCTTTTTAGCCAGATTTAGAGCCAAGATCATACCAAAACTGGATACTGAAGCAATTAAAAAAGAGATTAGAGGCAAGACTGCCTCTCAAGCCATAAATATTTTGAAAAATCATCAGGGTGTTTTAGGGGCAGAAATTAAACTGATGCCTAATTTGCCCACCTTTTTGCAAATTCTGCCATTTTTGGAAAGAAATATTACCGTTTCCGTGGGATTGAAATGATTAGTAGTATTAAATTATTATCTTTGGGGTTTTTATCAGTGGGAATAATCACTTTAATGCAGGTGGTTTTACCGATTATTTCATTTAAACTTTGGGAAGTAGGTCAAAGTGTCAATGAGGTCATGTTGATTAGCCCAAAGCCATTGAAAAATTCTCAAGTCTTGGGAATTTCTATTAAAAATGATGGTAATTTTCCCACAATTTATTCCGAGATAAAAAGGGAAAATAGCCCCAGCTACTTAGAATTTAGTTTATCAGTGCCTACTTTAAAGTTAGATCAATTTAAGGTTTTGGTTGATAGTAATGATTTAAATGAGGCTTTAGCTCACTTGCCTGGTTCAGCCTTGCCTGGGGAAAGAGGGAATGTTTTTATTTCTGGTCATTCAGCCTTAAGTTGGATTTTTAAAAATAAAAAAGCTCCCTTTGCCAATTTGATGGATTTAAAAAAAGGAGATGAAATGTATGTTCAGGTGGGTGGATCAAAGTTTAGCTATGAGGTGGTTGGGGTAAAGATTGTTGATCCGATGGATTTATCAGTGATTGCCCCGCCTGATAATTTGGGAAGGTATATTACTTTGATGACTTGTGTGCCTCCTGGTTTAAATACCAAAAGACTTGTGGTATTGGGTAAAATAATATAGAGTTTTTGGCATGAAATATTTAGGAATAGATTTTGGGTTAAGAAGGATTGGTTTGGCTACTTCTGAAGGAAATATTGCTTTCCCTTATAAAATAGTAGAAGGTAAAAATTTTTCTGAAATAGTGGAAAAAATTAAAAAGGAGGCTGAAGGATTTGATAAAGTAGTGGTAGGTATGCCACAAGGCAAGATGGGTCAAAATGTTTTAGGATTTATAAAAGCTTTAAGAAAGAGCGGTTTAGATGTAGTTGAAGCTGATGAAACTTTATCTTCCCAAAAAGCAGTTTCTCAAATGATCGAATTAAATGTACCAAAGGAAAAACGTCGTATGAATGATGCATACTCAGCTGCAGTGATTCTGCAGGGTTATTTAGATAATTTATGAAGAAAATTTTGATTCCACTGATTATTTTGCTGCTGCTTATTATCTCCCTGATTGGTTGGTGGAATTCTAATTTGGCTCCGGTTTCTCAAGAAAGGGCAGAAAAAACAGTCCTTATTGAAAAGGGGAAAAGTTTATCTGAGATTGCCAAAATTTTAAAAGAGGAAGGTTTAATCAAATCAGAACTTATCTTCAGTTTATACACCCGCCAACAAGGCTTAGGTAATAAACTTTCTGCCGGGGTTTTTAAACTATCTCCTGCTATGTCTACCCCAGAGATCATTAAGGCTTTAACAGGTAGGCCGGCTGAGGCATGGGTGACTTTAATTGAGGGATGGAGGATTGAAGAGATGGCAGAGGAATTAAATTCCAAATTACAAATTCCAAATGATAAATTTTTGGAAGTAGCTAAAGAAGGTTATATGTTTCCTGATACATATTTATTTGCTCCGGATGCCACTGCTGAGCAGATAGTTAAAAAATTAAGAAATACTTTTGATCTTCGTTTTTCAGAAGAGTTGAGAGCTAAAATCCGAGCCCAAGGTTTGACTGAAGAGCAAGGAGTCATTTTAGCCTCAATTGTGGAAAGAGAAGCCAGATCTGATAAAGCCAGAACAGAGATTGCCTCGATTCTTTTAAAAAGATTACAAATTGGCATGGGTTTAAATGCCGATGCTACCTTACAGTATATTTTAGGTTATCAGGAAGATGAAAAGAGTTGGTGGACCAAGCATTTAACTAGAGAAGATAAAAAAATAGATTCTCCATATAATACCTATTTATATAAAGGTTTACCCCTAAGCCCAATCTGTAATCCAGGACTATCCTCTTTGGAAGCTGTGGCCAATGCCGATCCAAATACTCCCTATCTATATTATTACCATGATTCTAAAGGCAACTCTTATTATGCCAAAACCTTGGAAGAACACAATACAAATGTAGCTAATAATCCCTAAGGTGAAGATTCATTTCCAGAATCTGTAGATTCAGGAGGTTCTGGAGATGGAGTGGGTGTTGGTGTTGGAGTCGGTGTTTCAGTTGTGGAGGGAGGCGCATCGGTGGGTGTTGGGGTAGAAGTTGGAGTGGGAGTAGCAGTTGGGGTAGGGCTGGGAGCTTTTGTAGGTGAGGATACTTTTGGTTTGGTAGTACTTTTGGGAGTAGGTGTTGGAGTGGGAGAGGGAGAAAATTGGGTAGTAGTTGATAATACATTTGGATCAGTGAGTTTATCTCCTTTATTTTCTTCATTTAAACTTTTATTATATGAGCCTGAAAATACCACTGAGTTTATTAATAAAATCCCGCCTGCAGAAGAGCCAACTAATATTAAGATTAAAACAGCTGTCAGTATACTCATGGGTTGGATCCTGTTCATGCTATCCCTTGACATAGTACCATAAATTGTGGTATTTTAGGGACAGTTAAATAAATTTTTAAAGTAGGCGTACGGAAAGTATGCTTACTTTTGTTGTCCTACTTTAGGATAGAGCGGCCATCTACTAATGTCTAAGTTAAATCAAAACGATTCAAACATACGTAAATATTTTACTAAAGCCCCTGCCTCTGTCTCTGAATTAAATCTGATTCAGCTTCAACTTGATTCTTATAGTTGGTTTTTAAAAGAGGGAATCAGGGAAGTCTTGGATGAGATTTCCCCTGTTGAGGACTTCACAGGTAAAAATTGGACCCTGGAGCTAGGGTCCTTTTCTTTTGCTAAAACCAAATATACCCCTGAGCAGGCTAAAGATAAAGGTGTCACTTTTGATGCTCCCCTAAGAATTGAAACTTTACTGATCAATAAACAAACTGGTAAAAGATCTAAACAAAATGTCTTTTTAGGAGATATTCCCCAGATGACTGATAAGGGGACCTTTATTATTAATGGGGTGGAAAGAGTTATTATTAACCAACTGGTTCGTTCTCCAGGAGTATTTTTTTCTGCTTCTGATGATCCGATCACTGGTAAAAGATTATATTCGGCAGAGATTAGGCCATACCGAGGATCATGGTTGGAATTTAATGTTTCCAGAACAGGAGTTTTAACTGCCAAGATTGACAGAAGAAGAAAGTTTGCCGCCACCACTTTGCTTAGAGCTTTGGGCTTTTCTGATAACGAGAGTATTGTTTCCTTATTTAAAGATGTAGATTTAGGGGAAGATAAATTGATTGATACTACTTTAGCAAAGGACCCCACTCAAAATAGTGATGAGGCCTTGATTGAAATCTTTAGAAAAATGAGACCAGGCGATCCAATAGTTTTGGATAATGCCAAATCCTTACTGGATGGAATGTTTTTTAATGCTCGTCGCTATAACCTAACCAAGGTGGGCAGATTTAAAATTAACAAAAGACTAAATTTGGATCTGCCAAATACAGATGAAAATTGGATTTTGACCAAAACAGACATTATTGCCACCCTTAAATATTTGATTAAGTTAGTTAATGGAGAAGGTAAGTTAGATGATATAGATCATTTAGCCAACAGACGAGTGAGGTGTGCCGGAGAATTGGTCCAACAGAATGCCTTTAGGATTGGAGTATTAAGATTGGAAAGAATTATTAAAGAGAGGATGAGTTTAACTCCTGCTGATCAAGAAGTCACGCCCGGAGGATTGATCAATGCCAAGCCGGTGATTGCGGCTGTTTATCTGTTATGGGAGCAGGAGGTATTACTCGTGATCGAGCTTCTTTTTCAGTTCGTGATATTAATCATTCTCAATATGGCAGAATTGATCCGATTAGATCTCCTGAGGGACAAAATATTGGATTGGTGACTTATTTGGCCCTGTATGCCAGGATTAATGAATATGGTTTTTTAGAGACTCCTTATAGAAAAGTTGTTTTAAAAAGTGGCAGACCCAAAATAACCAGTGATATTATTTAT
>JACOXG010000002.1 GCA_016176405.1 Candidatus Daviesbacteria bacterium
GAGCTTAAAAAAGAAATTGCCTCAAAAGCAGCTTTACTAAAACAACAAGTTAATCAAAGGTTGCAAAATAAAGCTTATGTTGGATCCATTAAAACTAAAACTTCCACCTCTCTAACTTTAGCCTCAGTATCTGGACCAAAAATGGTTACTATCAATCAAGACACTGTCTATGAAAGTCGGGTTAAGTCCAGGAAAAAATTTTCCCAAAAAGATTTGAAAGAAGAAGATGAAGTGGCAGCATTAGGAGAAGTAGATGAAATCGGAGTCTTAACTGCTAAAAAAATTGTTTTACTACCAACCACCAATTCCCAACCCAAAACATACCTTTGGGGCCAGATTGTCTCTATTTCTGATAAATTAGCTACCTTAAAAAATAGAGAAAATAAAAATGTGGCTGTATCCCTTCCTTCCTCTGCTTCTGTCAAAGCTAATGAGTTTGTCATCTTAACAGGCAGTTTTGGCAAAAAGGAAATCTTTAATGCAGAGTTTATCTTCACTACCCAAGGTGGAGTATTAAAAAACAATAAAACTTCCACTCCCTCTGCCACTCCTAAGAAAAAGTAGTTAACTGGGCTTAACCTTCCCTGTTGCTAAAAATTCCTCTGCTTCTGATTTATCTTTGACCACATCCACTGCCCTCCAAAAACCTTCATCTTTAAATCCAAAAAATCTCTCTTTGGGGATTTTGGGGAAAGTCTCATATTCATGATCACCTTTGTCTGGCAACAGATTCTCAACTCCTCTATTAAAAACATAAACTCCTCCGTTAATCCAATAAGGAAGCTTGGGTTTTTCCCTAAAACCTAAAATATGATTCTGCTCATCCACATCCACCAATCCCCATCTGGATAAATAAGGTATCAGCATCAAAGTAATCAGGGCATTATTTTTTAAATGTTCTTCTATCATCTTAGATAAATTGGCTTTGGAAATAATATCCCCATTGGTAATCACCACATTATTTTCTCTCTCTAAAAGTTTGGATTTGAAAGCTTTTTTAATGCCTCCGCCTCTACCTAAGGGAGTTTCTTCTATAGAATAATCAATTTCTATATTAAATTTGGATCCATCTCCAAAGTACTCTTGAACAACTTCATGTTTATAACTTACTGTTAAAACAAATTTGGTTATGCCATATGATTTAAGCCACTCAATTTGCCAAGCTAAGATGGGTTTACCATCAAGCTCCACCATTACCTTGGGTTTATTATTAGTTAAAGGCCTTAGCCTCTCCCCTTTCCCCCCAGCTAAAATAATGGCCGAAGTTACCATAAAACAAATATTATCATACTTTATGTTTTTAAAAATACTCTCTTGACAAGCTCTGTAGGCTTGATAAGATTAGCTTAAGAAGCTGTCCAAAGAAATATATCTATGACTGGAGAAAGAATAGAATTTCAAGGTAGAAAAATTGGTCAGCCCACCAGAGAAAATAGTGGAGTTGTACACCGTGGCCCTGATACACCTCAAGTTCCCACAGGAGGCTTGAATAAATTAGCAGTTTTGATTCCAGGCTCTAGAAATCTTAGCGTTCCTGAAGATAACTTTATGATGGAAGCTGAAGAAATCCAAGAATTATTTAGAACCCAAAAGGGACATAGGGTGATTCCAGTTACTAGAAGACCTTTGACTCAATTCTTCTATACTTCCACAGGTGGAGGAAGAGTAGGAGGCGGAGGTATGAGTACAGAAGCACTCCGCAGAGCAAAACGTAAAGCTAGACAAACTGTAAGATAAATCCATATCCTTCATCTAAGTAGCCTAACAAAACCCATACCGGGTATGTACGAGCTTATCGTGAGTCCTTCGTCAAACATGAGATTCTATAGTATGATTGGAAGAATTTCGGAGATATTGTTCACTACAAAGTCTGGTCTACTCTTTCTAATCTTTTCTCCATGAGTTCCGTAAGTTACTCCAATTGTTTTAACTTTGGCATTTTTGCCAGTCAGTATATCTGTTTGGCTATCTCCTACCAAAATAGTGTCGGCAGGTTTGACTTTTAAATATTCCAGTATCTTTTCAACTATTTCAGGATGAGGTTTGGGATGAGTAATGTCTTCAGCAGTAATAACGAAATCTAAAAAGGGAGTCAGCCCGGCTATCTCTAAGGATTTCCGCGAGGTTCTGATTCTATTTGAAAAAGCTGCAACTTTTACCCCCTTTGCTTTTAATTTTTTAATTGTGTCTAATACATTTGGAAAAACATTTGCTATATGTAAAATCTTTTTTTGAAAATTAAAGTGTGTATCGATAAGTTCTTTCGGATTACTTACACTAGGTGCCAGAACTTTATAAATCTCACTAATATGTTTACCCAGTTCTTTTCTAATTTCTTCTCTTGCCCTCACAGGTAAATTATGCTCAGAAAGTGTATGCTCAAAAGATTTAAATATAAGCTCTGTAGTATCAATTAAAGTCCCATCAACGTCAAATACGACAGCCTTAAATTTCTTCATTTAGGTCATTATAGCATTTGAGTTAATGATTTAGGTACCCATACCGGGCATGTGCTAGCTCATGTGCTAGCTTAACATATTAACATGGATTTGTATTGACACCTGCGGTAACCTATAGGAAATTTGTTTTTAGAATATTATTGTGTTAAAATATCAGGGTAATGAAAAAAGCATTTACATTTGAAAATAGCTGGTATCATCACGCTTCCTTCCAAGGCGGTGTGATTTTTAGTGCTTAAAAAATAAAGACTAATTAGTATGCTAACACACCGCCTCAAGGGGCGGTTTTTTAATGGAAAAATTATGAAACTACCTAAACTGTACGCATTTAATAAAAAATTAGAAATAGACCTAAGCTTAAGTGAAAATCCTCTAGGATGCTCGCCCAAGGTATTTCGTGTCTTAAAAAAGGATATCAAAAAGATTGTTGAATACCCAGATCCGACATCTTCCATTCTTATTTCAACTCTTAAAAAGAGATTCAGAGTCTCAAAAAATCAGATTTTACTTGGGACTGGTTCTGAAAGCCTCATAGATTTGGTCTGCCGAGTTCTACTAAGATCTAAAGATGAGGTAGTCTTGCCTGAGCTAACTTTTCCTTTATTCGAAAGAGCAATCCTTTTAGCAAGGGGTAAACCTATTTTTGTCAAAGTAAAAATGAATTTCCAGATAGACTTGGAGGGGATAAAGGCCCGTATTGGCAAGCAAACTAGATTCGTTATACTTTGTAATCCTAATAATCCAACAGGCAAAGCGATTGATCGTAGAAGAATTCTTAATTTTATCAAAGAAGTAAATCCCCTACCTGTGCTTGTGGATGAAGCGAATATAGAGTTTGGTGGTAAATCAGTAGTTTCCGCTATTAAAAATCAAAACAACTTACTGGTACTTCGAACACTTTCAAAAGCCTTTGGGTTAGCAGGACTTCGTGTTGGAGTCTTGCTTGGATCCAAACCTTTAATAGAAAAATTTAAACAATTTATTCAGCCTTTCCCTTTGAATAGTTTTGCTCAAAGCGCCGTAATTACAGCTTTAGATGATGAAAAGTTTATACAGAAAACTCGTGTCCTTATGGAAAAAGAGAGAAATTTTTTAATTGATGAGTTACGAAAAAGAGAATTCATGGTTTTTAATTCAGAAGCAAATAATATCTTAGTTGAAGTAAATAGACTTTTTCCTTCTGCTACAAAATTTGTCAGACTCTTGAATAAGAATAATGTCTCTGTGGTAAATGGTAAATCATTCAGAGGACTTGGTGATCGTTTTATTCGGATCTCTCCTCGATTAAGAAAAACCAACCTTGCATTTCTTAGAGTTATTGATAAGATTCTAGCCAGTGTGGAATAATGGAAGGAACCTATGATTAAAGCACCGCCAACACCAAAAGGTTTTAGAGATATTCAGCCTGAGCTTGCTAAAAGAAGGAGGCAAGTTATTGGAAAAATTGAGTCCATTTTACAAGAGTTTGAATTTGTGCCTATTGAAACCCCCACTATTGAATTTGCTGATACTTTAAAAGGTAAATATGGTGAGGAAGAAAGATTAATTTATGAATTTACAGACAGAGGTGGAAGAAAACTGGCTCTTAGATATGATCTCACAGTTCCTTTGGCAAGATATATAGCAACTTATAACCCTCCCTTACCTTTTAGAAGATATCAAATAGGTCAAGTTTTTAGGGGCGAAAATCCGCAAAAAGGTAGATTTAGAGAATTTACTCAAGTGGATTTTGACTCAGTTGGATCCTCTGATTTATCAGAAGATGCCAAAGTTATTGCTGCAGCAATTCAAGCTGCCAGAAAATTAGGATTAAATAAAGCATGTATGTCTATAAATGATAGAAAGTTTTTTGATGATGTTCCTCCTGAGGTAGTTAGAGCCTGGGATAAATATTATAAAATTGGTATTGAGGGCATTAAAAAAGAATTAGTTGATGGGGGTTTATCAGAAGATAAGGCTTCCCTCTATATAGATTTACTGATGAGTAAGGGTGAACAAACAAATAATTATCAAAAAATTAAAGAAATTTTAGAAACGCAGTGGAATCTTAAGTCAGGTAAGGATTTTTTCCCTGATAGATTTTTAGCCAGAGGCTTAGATTATTATACAGGACTCATTTTTGAGCTAAAGGTATCGGATAATCCTTTAGGTCTATCCATAGGTGGTGGCGGCAGATATGATAACTTAGTAGGAATGTTTTCCAAAGAGGATGTTCCTGCAGTTGGTTTTTCTTTTGGCTTGGATCGGCTCTTAGAAATTCTTCAGGAGCTTGATTCTTAAGTTGCTATTGCTTATCCTAAAAGTACGATGTCATCTCAAATATTTTCCAAACCTTTACCCTATTTAGCCTTAATCATTGCCCATCTGATTTGGGGAGCCAATTTTGTGGTGGCTAAGGTAACTTTACAAGAATTTCCTCCCATGAGTCTGGCTCTTTTGAGATTCTCTTTGGCCACCCTTTTGATTGCTCCCTTTTTTTATGCTGAAAGGAAAAAATTTAAAGTATCAAAAAAGGACCTACCACAGCTTATTGCCATTGGTATTTTGATCATCACTTTAAATATCACCTTTTTCTTTGAAGGAATCAGAAAAACAACTGCCATAAACGCCTCTGTTTTAACCTTAATCATCCCCATGCTCTCAGTTCTCTTAGGCTGGTGGTTTTTAAAAGAAAAAATTTTTCTGATCAATCTTTTGGGGGTTATAGCAGGACTTTTCGGAGCCATCATCATTGTGGGAGTACCTGAACTTTTTTTGGGAGAAACTTCCCCACAAGTACTGCTTGGAAATTTCCTGATTATTTTGGCAGCCACTGTCTGGGTATTTGGAGCAATTCTTTCTCGAAAAATGCTAAAAAAATATCCCTCACTGTTGGTTACCGGTATAGCTTTTGGGGTGGGTACTATTACCTTTCTTATCCCTGCAGCCAGAGAGTATCTGGCAAATCCTGTCTGGCCTTCTCAGGTGACCATGCTGGGAATTTTAGGACTGATTTATATGACCCTGCTTTCCTCCATTTCTGCTTATTTTCTTTTTGAATGGGGGCTGGCTAGAACCTCAGTTATTAAAGCCGACCTTTTCCAATACATTGAACCATTTATAGCAGCGACTTTGGCAGTGATACTTCTGGGAGAAATCATTACTATTCCATTTATAGTGGGTGCTGTACTTATTACAGCCGGAGTATATCTAGGAACTTTAGCCAAAGAACTCCACCATAAAGCTTATAAAACCCACAGGGTTTAAAATTCGAAGCACGAAATAAGAAATCGAATTAGAATTTCGAATTTATTTTTGTTATACTATACCTCCATGAAACAAAATATACATCCAACCTGGTATCCAGATGCCAAGGTGACTTGTGCCTGTGGCAATACTTTTACAACCGGCTCTATTTTGCCGGAAATTCGGGTGGAGATTTGTTCCAACTGTCACCCTCTTTTTACTGGACAGGCTAAATTAGTTGATACCTTAGGTCAGGTAGACAGGTTTGTTACAGACGAGCCAAGGTGACAGAAGTCAAAAAGGAAAGACCAACACTTAAAGATCTCCTAATGCAAGCCAGAAAACAAGCAGCTTCTTAGAAAGATGACAGGTTACAGTGAACAGTGTACAGTAGTAATTACTGTAACCTAAAACCTGTACCCTGCAACCTCCTAAACATGGACTACATTCAGCAACAATTACAACAAATAGAACAAAAAATTGAAGAGTTAAAAGAGCTCCTGGGCGATCCTGAGCTCTCAGGACTGGCTAGCCAGGAAATAGCAGAATTGGAAAAGCAAAAAGAGGAGCTAACTCAATCTGCCTCAACTCCTATGGTAGCCTCTGACGCTTCTAATACCTCTGTCGCTTCTGACTCTTCCATTAATCCAAATATAGCCATTTTGGAAATCAGATCTGCAGCAGGAGGAGATGAGGCTGGTCTTTTTGCCAATGATTTGTTAAGAATGTATACAAGATTTGCTCAAAATCAAGAGTGGAAAGTAGAGGAGCTAGATCGTTCAGAGGGAAAGCTGGGACAAATCAAAGAAATTGTACTCAAAATAACTGGAAAGGATTGTTATTCTTCCCTTAAGAATGAATCCGGAGTTCATAGAGTACAAAGAGTACCCATTACAGAATCATCCGGTAGAATTCATACATCAACAGCCACGGTGGCAGTTTTACCTCAGGTTTCTGCTACTCAAGTCACGCTAAATCCTCAAGATATTGAATTTAGTGCTTTTAGATCCGGTGGACATGGAGGACAAAACGTCAATAAAGTCTCCACAGCTGTCAGGTTAATTCATAAACCAACAGGTATAATAGTTAGTGCACAAACAGAGAGATTTCAGGCCCAAAACAGGGAAATTGCCATGGACCTGTTAAGATCTAAGCTTTGGCAAATGGAGGAGGAAGCAAGAAAACAACAAATCTCTGGTAATCGTTCTGCTCAAGTGGGTAGTGGGGAAAGATCAGAAAAAGTGAGAACTTATAATTTCCCGCAAAACAGAGTGACTGATCATAGAATTAAAAAATCCTGGCATAATTTAGAGGAAATTTTAGATGGCAGACTGGATCCGATTGTAGCTGTCTTTAAGAATGTTAATGCTTAACCATCAACCGACTGACCAACCACAGCCTCAATTTTGATGCTCTCCCCTTCTCGCCAAATTTCTAACTCTAAACGAGCGCCCACAGATGATTTAGTGATTATTTCCGCCACCTTATTTTCATTATCAATAGGTTGTCCATTAATTTTGGTAATAATATCTCCCTCTATTAAGCCTGCTATCTCGGCCGGTGAATCCTCCACCACCTCCTGAATGTAGGCTCCCTGGGGCACCTCGTTTAAAATAGCCACATCTTTTGAAATAAATCTGTAACGAATCCCCAAAAATGGTCTGGAGACTGTTCCTTTGGTTAAAAACTCCTCAATAATGGGTTTAACAGTGTTGATAGGTATGGCAAAACCGATATTTTGAGCTCCCTCAGTGGTGGCTACATTAACCCCAATAACTTGTCCTGATGAGTTTAAAAGTGGACCTCCGGAATTACCGGGATTGATGGCAGCATCAGTTTGAATTAAATCATCTAAACTCTCAGCGGATCCACTAAATGGATCTCCTGCTACGACTCTTCTGCCCAAACCTGACACCACGCCAGTGGTGACTGTATTGGTGAAACGGCCCAAGGCGTTGCCGATGGCCACCACTGTTTGTCCCACCTTAATCTTGGAGGAATCACCCAGTTCCAATGGTTGTAAGGCCGAACCCTCAATCTGGACGATGGCTAAATCTAGAATGGGATCTCGATAGATTCTTCTGACCTCATATTTTTGCTCATCCTTAGTCACCACTGAATATCGATCACCAATTTCTGAAACAACGTGTTTGTTAGTAATGATGATCCCTTGATCAGATACCACAAAACCGGTGCCAATAGTGGCATCTTCTCTTCTGGGGATGGAGAAAGGATCAAATGGATTAAACACTCTTCTGGACACCCCAATTGCCACTACCGATGGTGAAGATTTCTCTACGGCAGAAATAATGGCGTTTTCCTCCTGAACAATAGTTTTAGTTTCTTGGGTAGGCAATTTTGGCAAATTTAGATTGCCTGATGGAATTAACCCTCTGACTTGTCCTTCATAAACAGCCACTGCCACCACAATCCCCAAGGCCACAGCTACAAAAATACTTGATAAGTTTGGTTTTGGTACTTTACTAAAATCCATAATTTACTTAAGTAGCAAAGTCACATATTAGAAATGGGAGGTGGGATGTGGGAATATGGATAATGAAGTGTTATGTGTGATCAATCTCACTTCTCACCTCATTAATCCATTTTCTCACTTCTAACTTCCCACATCTATTCTAGTATCTCCAATGCCTTCTCCAACTGCGGATCTTTTTTCTCTTCCTCCTCTACCTCTTTTGGCATCTCTACTACTACATCCGGTTCCAGTCCTTCTGTCTCATTCACCCACTGACCATTGGGTGTCAACCACTTGGCCACTGTAATATGAATTCCCGTGCCTCCCTCTAAATCCTGGGCTTCTTGAATGGTCCCTTTACCAAAAGATTTTTCTCCTACAATGGTGGCCCGATTCCGATCCTGCAATGCTCCTGCCACAATTTCCGAAGCTGAGGCTGATCCTTTATTAATAATCACCACCATTGGATTATCTAGCAAAACCCCCTTTCGATTTACCTCAAAAGCCCTCCTCTCCCCCTGATTATTTTCCTGCAAGACCACATCCCCATTCTTCAAAAATTCTGAGGATACAAACACTGCTCCTTCTAAATATCCTCCCGGATTGTTTCTAACATCTAAGATAACGCCAGATATATTATTTCCCAAAATATCGGAAACTATTGCCTCCCACTCCTCTTTTAATCTTTCGGAGAAACGTGACAGTTTAATCACTGCCACCTTTTTACCGCCTGGAGTTTCCTTAAAGGTGAGTTCAACACTTTTGACCACAATGGTATCTCTAACTAAACTAAACTCCAGAGGTTCTTCCTCACCCTCACGTAAAATAGTCAACTCCACTTTGGTATCTTTAGGTCCACGGATTAGCTGGACTGCCTCTGGTAAACTGATACCCGTGGTATCTTTGTCATCAATTTTGACAATCAAATCATCCGCCTTTATACCAGCTTTTTCCGCCGGGGTACCGTTCAGCGGTGTCATCACCACCAATCTTTTATCTTTATTAAAACCAAGCTGAATCCCCACTCCTTCAAAAGAACCATTTAGCTCTTCTTTAGAAGATTTTTGTTGCTGAGGGGTCAGAAAAACTGTATAGGGATCTCCGACTGCTGAAACCATTCCCTGGATGGCGCCATAAAAAAGTTTCTCCGGATCTAAGGCTTTTTTATCAAAATATTCTTTTGATAAAAGATCCCAGGTATCCCAAAATAATTTAAAGTTAATATTGATATTTGGAGGAGGTTCCTGATTTTCCACACTAAATTGAAATCCCTTTTCCCAGCGGATTTGAGTACCCTTAGTCCCCACTTGAAACCCAAGCAGAAAGGCCAAAATGACTATTAAAATCACTCCCAGATTGATCTTTTTTAAAAAATTCATTTATCGAAAATCCTTAGTCAATTATCTCCACATTATTACTTGGAATTTGAATTTTCCTACGTTTTGTCTCAATTGTCAAAATATAGCCTTTAATACCAGAAGGAAGCAGGGTTTCTGATTGATTAATGACAATGATTTTGCCTTGTTCTCCCAAAAAAGATATCCCCACCACTCTCACCTTTTGTCCCACACTCAGATCATGTTGGGGAATCAGTGTTTGGTTGGCAGGCACCATCTGAGAAGGAGGTGGGAGTTTAGTTCTTTTGACTAAAGACATTGATTGTGAAGAAAAAGAAGGCAAGATCAAGGTGGCAGTATTGCCATCAATAATACCAAATTTACCATCATAATTTAACAAATAATTATAAATATCCTCTCCAATAGGGATTAAGCCAAATCCTTCACAGCCGACGATGGAAATACCGATATCGTTCTCAATTTTTTTGGGAAAAACCAGTCTACCACCACCCACTACCATGTAATCTCTGGCATTCATCCCTCCAGTGATAAAACCAGAGATGGATGATGAAATGGCCTCTGAGATAGCATCTTTATAAAGAATACTTCCTCCAACTAGAATGTTATCTGAAAAAGCAGGAGAAATTTTATTAGCAGTAATAATATCCTCTCTTCTGCCTAAAAAATGTAAAATCCCATCACGCGATCTACCAGTGCCAAATACTCCGTAAACTTTTGATACCTCAGTCCTAATGATCACCTGACCCAACTGCTGATTAATGGCATCCACCACTCCAAAGACAGCAGCTGGTAAATCCACCTTTTTGGGAATGGCGCTAATCTTGAGCCCTCCAGTTCTTTCATTAAGATAGTCTATCACCCCATCAGAAGGAGCAGTGACGACTTTTTGATTACCAAATAGATCCTTCTTAAAGGCTAACAACTCTCCTTTATAAATCCTTTGTCCCATCCCTTTTTGTAGATATTTTTTTACTTCAGGGCCTTGGACTGATAAAAGATTTGCCAAATTGAGGATGCGGAAACCAAAAGATAACTCAAAAGTACCAATAATTTCTGATGGTGTGACTTCTTGACCCAAATGAACTGTTAAGTTACCTTTCCCTTTGAGATTTCTGGAGATATAGGTTACACCAACCTTTTCTATCCGAAATCTTCTTTGGCTAAATTGCTTCATACCATCCTCCCATCAATCATAAGTCCCAAGCTTCCTCCGTATAATTCAGCGGAGCTTGCCACTTGTCCCAAAATCTTACCCTTTAAAAACTTAAAGCCAATCTCGCACTTATCTTTGGGACAAGGAATTACTGTCAGAGAACCTGCCTTGATTTTATAATTTTTTCCTAGCAATTTTAGTTCCAAAAGGTCGTTCCTGTCACTAAATTGAGGCAAAATTATTGAACCGACAATCTCCTCAACATCATCTGTTAAAATAACTGTCCAAATATCTTGGAAGACATCTTGGCGGGGGCGATTCAGTAAGAGTCCATCCAAAAAAGCCCAAGTCAGAGAGGTTAAATCACCAGCTTGAGAAAGAAATCTTCTGGGAATCAATACTTTCCTTAAGATGATGTTTAAAAAGGGATTAGCTCCCAAAAGAGAGCTATTTGGGGCAATTGTTCTGGGACCATTGACGCGGAGAGCTTCGCGCAGGATGGCCAGATCCATCCTCATCTCTTGAGCAGTCATGGCCACAGCCTGAGGATACAAAATTCTGTTGGCCAGATGATTTTCCAAAACTTCAGCAGCAGGAGCAGGTTTTAACCAATTGGCTAGATTTTCAATACTGATTTGATCAAGATTGTCAAAGCTGTCAAAAATGGCAGTAGGCATAAGGTAGGGTTTAGGGTATAGGGGTTAGGGTATAGTTTTCTTTCTAAACCCTAGTCCCTAATCCCTAGTCCCTAGCATAAAGTTTACTAAACTTTAGGAGTAAATGGAAGGAGAGCCAGGTGGCGGGCATATTTAATCTGCCTGGTTAAGCTCCGCTGGTGTTTGGCACAAAGTCCGCTTCTCATTTTTGGTAGGATTCTGTTTCGATCTGTGATAAACTTTTTGATTTTTTCTAAATCAGTGTAACTGGGAGAAGTTTTAGACTTACAGAAAACACAAGATTTAGAAGGAGCTGTTTTTTGTTCCTCTGAAGGAGTGACTTTTTCCTCTTCAGGTGCTTTGGCTTCTGCCTTAGAAAATTTTCTGGTGACTTTTTTAGAAACTTTTTTATTAACCATGCAGGAGATTATATATTATATTGTCCAAAAATTAAAATGGGAGGTCTTCGTCTGAGATTTCCTCTTTTTTAGAAGGCTTGGCAGAGACAGTCTCTTTCTTTTCTTCTTCTTTCTCTTCCTCCTTATCATCTTTGGTTGAAGGAGGTGGTGTGGAACGAGCTGGAGGTGGAGCTGAAATTGTGACATCAGCTGCTTCGGCTACCATCTCTCCATTCTGTTTGGGAGTCAAAATGATCATATCTTCAATCACAATCTCTGTGACGTTTCTAGTTTGACCATCCTGCCCTTCCCAGGATCTGGTCTGCAGCCTACCAGAGATAAAAACTCTCATCCCTTTTCTCAACAGCTGATTACAAAGCTCTGCCAGTTTATTCCAAGACACCAAACGGTGGAAGTCTACTTCTTCTCTTTTTTCGCCTTCAGAAACAAAAGTGCGGTTGGTAGCTAAACCAAAAGTACAAACTGCAGCTCCATTCGGGGTATAGCGAAGTTCAGGATCCCTGGTTAAATTTCCGATCAGTTCTACTCTGTTCCAAGATCTGCTTGCCATCTATCTTCTACCTTCCATCTTCAAAATACTATTTTCCATTCTCCATCATCTATTGTCTAATTAACAAATACCGTAACACATCTTCCTCCAACTCAAGAATTTTGTCAAGACCCTTAGCATTTTTGGGGTCAGCGCTAATTTCAAAGTGGGCATAAAAACCTCTATTTTGTCTCTTTATAGGATAAGCTAGATCTCTTTCTCCCCAAAAATCTTCCTTTCCTACCTTTCCCTCTTCACCAACTAGTTTTTTAACCATAGTATCTATCAGAGTTTTTCTCTCTTTTTCATCCATTCCAGGTTTTAAAACTAAAGTTAAATAATATGAATTCATAATAGAGGTATTGTACCCTGAACCTATTCTCAATTCAATACCTTTAAATTTCTTCTTTCTTCTTGAAGTCCCTCTCTCAGATCCTGCATTATCAAATCTAATGTCCCTGGTCCAGTTTTTCTAGGTCTAAGAAATTCAACTTCTACATGGGTGAAGTGAGGTATCTTCCTTCCAGGTGGATACATTTTATCTGTGTTTCTAATTATTACTGCTACTGCCAGAGCGTATTGTGAGCTGGCTAACTTATAATCAACACCCTTTGCAGGCTCCTGGAGCTGTCTTGTTCCTGTTTTATTTCTCCCCCCTTCTGGATATATTAACCATATCCCAGCCTCTTCTAATAACTCTTCTGTAACAGAACTAGTTCTATTATTAACAAACTTAGCTTTCCAGTGATCCTCCTCAGTTGAATTTTGTTTTAAAGTAGCAACCCTAGTATGAGGATAGGCACGGCTAAATATCCAAGATAGGAACTCTCCTTCAAATTTTGTATTTGCAATAACATAAAAAGGATGTTTCTCAAATACTCTACCCATTACTTTTTTTAGTCCTCTTTTAACTGTTGGGTGATCTAGGTGTGAATAATGAACTGGGAGAACTGCCACACTTTTTCCCTCCTCCAAACTAATCATAACCTCTTCCAGGTTTTCTTCTCCTTTTACTTCAAATCCACGAGCAAAGAGGGAATAAATAGATTCAAGTAACACTCGGATAGGAGCAATAGATGGATAAAATACTCTTTGAGTTTGTAAATCATAAGCTTCAAGAAGAAGTTTTCTTCTTTCTGCTGGTTCTAAAGTAGATAAATCAAACGGATCCTTTTTATTAACCTCACCCCTCTGATGTCTTTTAAGAATTTCAAATAAGACTTTATCTAAAGGGGTTAGGGTGCCATGCTCTGCTCCTAATTCCCTGCCTAGATCAAGCATGGGCTTGTGATAAAAATCAGTTGATTCTACTTTTCTTGCTCCTTCACTAATTTGTCTGGCTGCAGCAGAAGGCTGGTTATTTCTTTCTGAGGCAAAGATCTGAGCTATTATTCCTCTAAATAAAGAGGCAACGCCGGTTGGTACTCTTGCTAACCATCTTAGTTTAGAAACATTCCAGAAATCTGAAAGTTTTATACCAGCAGCTTCTAATGCTTTTATTCTATCTTGTAAAGCCCTATGTTCCATGGCAAAATTTTCCCTATCTGATAAAGCTTCTTTTGGTGAAAGATTGGTCATTGTGGTTGTAGAACCATATAAATTAGTAAGTAGTTTTGACCATTCCATTGATTGGTAATCTCTAAATACTCTTACATCAAATCCTGCCTGGGCAAATAATTCTTGAGCTTTTTGTACTTTATCTTGATCATTATCAACAGCTGCTAAGCCAATTCTTTTTTTGTTGTAAACTAATTCTCCAGCCTTATTACGGCTGACATTAGTTGCTAAACTGGCCCGAATTAAACTAACCTGATCTCTTTTGGAAGCTAAAACTTTTTGGGCTGTTGGGACTACGTCAACACCATTTTGAGGAAGTATTAAGGTGAACGGTTTTTGGGCATGCTGGGCAATTTCTTTTAATGCTTCTTCGGTAGGATTGGGAGTAGCCATAATGACCAGCTCAGGAGCTGTTTTTTGAAGCATATCTGCAATGCTTGAGTGGCATCTGACTTGTGGATATAAAGCTTCATCCCTCCATCTGTTTTGTCTAACTACAGCTTCAAAACGAACAAATTCTGCCAAAGTTCTGGTGAGGAATCCACCAACATGTCCATTTACTCCAATCACTGCCACTGATCTAAAAGTTGGTTGAATCTCCTTATTAGTAGACATAACAATTGATTATACCGGAACCTATAGTTAAGATCAAATTGAGGGTAATATTTGGAAAAATTAACTTCCTGCTAAAAATTCAATAGTATTTCCTCCTTTGATTTCATAATTTTATTTGACTTCTCATTCCAGGATTGTATAATTACCTTTAATTCTGCTCAGATTATTATGACTATACAAACTGAAGCCAGACCTTCAAGAGATATAGGACCAACTGCAAGATTACAGTTTAAGGTTGAGCCAGATTTGGTTCCTTGGATTTACTCTTCTTTAATGAATGAACCTGAGGTGGAATTATTTAACGGTGAATTTCCTGAACCTTTTAAATCTCTTACCTTTATTGCTCGTCAAAATCAAAATCAATTAGTTCTTATAGCTAACCTAGAGCCAGGCCCTGAATTTAATGCCAGGTATGGTCATACCATAGGATCTTTTGAAGATTTAACACCTTTTCTTCTTCGTTATCCTAATCCCAAAAACCAATTTACTCCAGATGGACGACAGTTATTTCTATACAGAGATGACCAAGTTTTTGGAGCTATCGGCAGACCACCAGATGGCCAAATAATTATCCAAAGAGGTGGCCCGATAGGACAATTACAGCTTTCGGCTGATACTCCTGTAAATGATCTCGCTATCCATCTTGATCAGTTCAATTTATTAGTACAAAGGTATGTTAGTGCCATTTGGAAAGCTTCACCTGAAACAGATCAGAAAGAAATGCATCTAGTACTAAGCTTACCAGCCCTACCTGATGGAGCTTCAAGAACATATCTATCTACATTTGAGTTAATGGCTAAGGAATTTAGTGGACATCCTAGGCCAGTCCGCTTGGATGATGAAATAGGAGGATATCCCATGTGCAAGGCTTTAATGAGAAGTCTTTTTCTTGATTTAACACAACCAGAGATCAGTCGTAGTTTTGGGACACAACCTCACAGCAATAAATTCGTATTAATAACGGGTGAGGAAGGAACTGGCAAAAGTCTCTTCCCCAAAGCCCTGGATGCTATGCTACGTTCTCAATATCCTGATGGATATGAATATTTACGTTTACCTTTGGAGGATATATTACCTCGATACGGTCCCCAATCAGTGGTTGTTGTAAAGACTTTACTGGACCATGTCAGTGCTAATGAGAGAAACGGCGTACCCACACTACTCCATGTCGATCATTTGGAAGAATTAGTTCCTCCATATCAACGAGATGATAATTCAAAACGAATTGTACCCGAGAGTGAATTTCAATATACATTACAGACTAGAAATCCTATTGTCCTTGCTCTTAGAGAATTTGGTAGTCTTTTAGGCGCAGAAAGTCATCATGTAGTAGTTTATGGGGAATCACGAGTACGCCGCGAAGATTTACCTGAGGGGGTTCGTAGAACTTTCAGACGCACCATTCATTTGAAACCCACTGTTGAAGATTTGGCGGATACGCTCAGAATACAAATTAGATCAACTAGACAGTATGCCGAAAAAACTCCACAAGACCCCTTCTCTCCTGATATTGAAACTCACATACATAATATTGCTCAAAATGGGAAAAGCCTTGTAGGTAGAGACATTCAACAAGCAATCATAAATATAGCAACGAGACACAAAGCGGCATGGGTAGATGGTGGAACTTATGCTTTTATTACTCCAGATGAATTGAGTGATGAGTTGAATAGCATGGTTCTAGCGAAGGGAGATAGTGAAGGAGCAGCAAAAAACCCCATTGGATTCCATCCTTACCATCATAATTAAGTACTTACCAAAAATTCTACTACATCTCCATCCCTAATTTCATAATCTTTACCTTCTGTTCTCACCTTTCCTGCTTCTTTTGCTTTTGACTGTGAAGTGTGAACTAATAACTCATCATAACTTATAACCTGTGCTCTAATAAAATTCTTCTCAAAATCAGTATGAATTACTCCTGCAGCCTGAGGAGCTCTAGTGCCTTTTTTGATAGTCCAAGCTCTCACCTCTTTTGGCCCTGCTGTGAGAAAGGAAATTAACCCTAACAGTTTATAAGCTGTTTGGATTAATCTTTCTAGCCCAGTTTGTTCAATCCCCAACTCTTTTAAATATTGCTTTCTTTCTTCCTCAGATAAATCAGCAAGTTCTTCTTCTAATTTAGCTGAGATCACCAGTTCATTTGCTTGGACATTTTTTCCACGATCGGAGGAAATTTGTCCATAATTCTCTTCAGAAACATTATAAACATATAACACTGGCTTAATAGAAAGTAATGGCAAATGGGTAAACCAGTTGTTCAATTGCGTATCACCAATACCTAATTGGGTAATTTTATTTCCCAAATTTAATTGCTCTTTAATTTTTTTGAGGATATTTAATTTCCCAGAATCCAAAGTTTTATCAGACGTTAACTTTTCTAAGGTTTGTAAATCAGCCAGACCTAGTTCTGTTTCTACCACTGACTTATCTGAATCAGGATTTTCTGCCCCAGCCTTTACCACATTAGGATCTTCAAAATCTCTTAAAACATGAATTATGGCATCCACTTCTCTGATGTGAGATAAAAACTGATTTCCTAATCCAGCACCTTGAGCAGCACCTTTCACTAAACCAGCTATATCCACAAATTCCACCACAGCAGGAACTAAAGGAGGTAAAGAACTCATCTTTTCTTCAGCTTTCACTAACTCTGCTAATTTTTCTAATCTTTCATCTGGCACTGCCACTACCCCAATATTAGGTTCAACTGTGGCAAAAGGATAGTTAGCAGACAGAGCAACTCTTTTTTTTAAAAGAGCATTGAAAAGCGTGCTTTTTCCTACATTTGGTAGACCGACAATTCCTACTTTTAAACTCATTGAGAAATTATAAGCGAAGCTTGCAATTTTCGCTATCGCAAATTATAGCAGAAGTCTGGTATGCTAAAATTAATGTCCAAAGAAGAGGGATTTGCCCATATCTTTATTTTATTGGCAATTTTAGTGGTAATAGTCGTCGCAATCTTAATCTTTTTAGGGATACAAGCCTCAAAAACCCTCAATTTTACTTCTACCTCCAAAGCTCAATATCAAAATCCCTTTGAGCAAACTGCCTCCTACCAAAACCCTTTTGAGACTTACCAAAATCCATTTGCTGATATTAAACAATGAACAAGTTTTTAATTTTAATTATATTTTTAATTTTTGGAGCAAGTAGTGTATTCGCTCAATCAAATCCCCAGCTCACTTTTCCTATTGCCGAACTGGGTAATTGTAATAATGTCCAAACTTGTAAAGTTTATTGTGACCAGCCGGAAAACAGGGATGTCTGTATTTCTTTTGCCAAATCAAAAGGACTCTATAAAGATAAGGTTGATGAAAAACAAGTCCAGTTACTCTCTTTAGCCAAGACTGAACTTGGTTGTGAAACTCTCAACTCCTGTAAACTATTTTGTGCTCAGCAGGAAAATCAGATTCGTTGCCAGCAATTTGCCCAAAAACATGGGCTGGCTGCACTTCCTTCTGCCAAAAATGAAGAACTACTCATCAGAGCCAAACAAAACTTAAACTGTGACTCTTTTGAGTCTTGTAAATCCCTATGTGACCAAAAAGAAAACTACACCAAATGCGCTGCTTTGCTGCAAGATCAAGTTACTGCTGATGATCGGGCCATGTTTGAAAAATATAAACCTCTTATTAAAGAGCATTTAGGCTGCGACTCACTGGTCACCTGTATGGCCTTTTGCATGAATCCTTTAAACAGCGCCAAGTGTAGCGAGCTTGGCAGTAAAATAGGTGGGACGGAACAAATTCCCAACCAAGAATCACCAGAGGTTTGGTGTCCAAAGTATTCTTCTGAATGCAGATGGGATGGAACAACCTGCATCTGCCAAGGACCCCAAACATGCGCTCAAAGCAATGACATTCCAGGTTGCACCTGGGACGGAACACAGTGTAGCTGTCCTGGAATAGGTGAAACTCCACCATCAGATTATCAGCAGGAACCACCTGAAGTCTGGTGTCCTAAGATCGGTCAGTACTGTGCTTGGGATGGGTCATCTTGTATTTGCTGGGATGAGTGTGTTAAAAGTGGCGGTACTTGGACGGGATCCTCTTGTACTCCCCCTGCAGGTTTACTGCCACCAACACCTTCCGAACCGGGTGAAGTCTGGTGTCCTAAAGTTGGACCATACTGTGTTTGGGATGGTTCCTCTTGTACCTGTTGGGATGCGTGTGTTAAGGATGGTGGAACATGGACCGGGACAAAATGTGAGCTGCAAACTTCTACCTCAGAACCTCCTGATGTTTCGTGTACAAGAAATCCTGATTGTCGATGGACAGGTGAAAGTTGTTATTGCACCCCTGTTCAGACCTCCCCCACCGTAGAACAATTACCTCAAGTTCAAGGAGTAAATACCAATAGGGGGCTGCTTAACCAATTTATTAATTTCATTTTATCTCTCGTAGATTAATGCTTTATTGGTAAATCCACCGACTTGGTCTTTATTTTTTCCTGGGAAAATTTCCATTTTCATTTTTCTATCTTCCAACATCTGCACTAGCCTTCTATCGGATCTAAGCTTATGCAGCCTGGGGTGGGAAGAGATTCATCATAAAGGCTTTTATCTCCAATGTATTCTTCCCAATCTTTAAATAAATTTCTCAAAGAGGTAAAAGTTTCCTCTTTAATAGAATCATCTAAATAGGCAAAAGGACAAACATGCTCAGGGGGTCCTTCTCCTCTACCATGTAAAATTCCAATCTCAACCACCCCATACCCGCTTGGTGCACTTTTATCAAAATCACTAACCTCAGCAATTATTTGCCCAGCTTTAACCATATCACCCACTTTAACTTTTGGATTTATCACATGCTCTGTTTCATAAACCCATCTTTCCAATTTGCCACTGCTAGTTACTTGAATAGAGTAATCTCCACTCCAAACAGTTGGTATATTAGCTACTACCCCATCCACTAAAGATCTTACTGGAGTACCCATGGGTAAAATAAAAGTAGGCTGAGGATTAGATTTATCTTTACCAGAAGTTGTCTCATTACCAGGAATTACAAAACCATACCCCATAAATAATCTATTAAATTGTAGTTTTTCTTTGGTAAATTTAAAATCAGAAAACTCTACCCCAATACTTTTTAACTTTAAAGGAGGTTCATCTGAATTCTGAGTAGTTGTTAGGTTCTCAACTTTTCCCACTTCATTTTGAGTAGTTACTAGTTGAGGATTTTCTTGATTTTTAGAATTAGGTTTAAAAAGGAAAGCTGCAACCCCGGTTAAAATTAGAACCCCAATACCCACTACTATAAAAATTACACTAAATCCTGCCTGCCGGCAGGCATGGCCCTTTTGACTCATTTATTTCACTGTAACATCTATTGGATTAATATTCTATTTTTGGGGAGGACCTATTTGGACTGGTGATTGTCCTGGTTGTGGATAAGGATCTTCTCTGACAAATATATAGTCCTCCATCCAACCTCTATTTTTCTCATGCTGGAAGGTTTCCTCTGTCTTGTTTAAAGGATTTGTTTGAACCCCTCCACATCTAAACGGATGAGCGTCTCTATATTCTTTGGAAATTATAAAATCTTCTCTTTTAAATCCTAAGTTTTTAAATTGTTCAAAAACTTGATCAGTCATTACCTCAAAATATGATAGGTAAACTGTACCTTGCAGTGTATTTGCCTCAACTGCAAAATCTGTCCCATCTTTGGGCCCAATTGTCCCAATCCACTCCCCACTCCTTACTTTACTACCTGATTTAAATTCAGGCAAAAGATCCATATGGAAAATCCTAATATAATAAGGATACTTATCTGAAGATATATGAACCTGAGTACCAATATGTTCTGCTGAAGCAGAAGTTATTTTGCCATCAAAAGGAGCATAGATTTTAATATTTGGTTCACCTTCTGTAGGTTGTGATCTGATAGGTCTATGAGTTTGAGGATCCTGACTCCTACTCATATTAAAATAATGCTTCATACTTCTACAAGTTTCTCCATTGATGGCTCCATGCGAGTAATCATGTCCTGCTCCAGATCTGAATTTAGAAATAGCATAGATTCTGTCAAAATCTAAAAATGGGGATGTAACTAAATCCTTTGGGATTTTACTTTCATCAAAATTAATAATTGGCCGAAAGATGTAAAGGCCTATTGCAATAACTATTCCTATAATAACCATTAACACTAACCCAACCTGTTTGATCATGGCTGTTCTAATACTCCCGGGCAATTTTGCTCAACCCATTGCTGTTCTTCTGCAGCCACCGGAAGAGTCTTTCCGTTCCAATAGATGGTGGTGGGTTTATCTTTTTCTGTAATCAAACGTTCAGGACAGGTGTTGGGAGGCAGCACTTTTGATGAAACTCCCTGCTGTCCTGTATTTTTGTGTAGACCACGATATGAATTATGCAGAACATAAATTTGAAAAGCAAAAAATCCAAAAATTAGAAGGTTTATTAAAGCTGCAATCAAGATGGCATTCCTAATTCCTCCCCCTCCCCATTTTTTATCTACCCATCTAAAAATAAAATATGGAACTAAGGTTAGAAGAATCCAGAAAGTGGATGTAAAAACTATTGCATTAATAAGTGTCGGGCGTTGATCCAGCGGGGTTAGGGTCTGTTGCTCTAAAATCCAAAGAGCTGCCCCTAAAAACCAAGCTAAAGGCCAGGCAAATATCCTAAAAAGTATCCAAATTACTATACCAATAATAAGATAGGCAACAGGACGATGCAGTGCATCACCTGGACCCAAGTCAAGTATATGAAGTTTATCAGGACCATCCCCTCCTGCTCCCGGCCCAAGCAAATAAATTGGCAAAGCCACTAGCTGTTCCCCTATCAGAAAAAACATCAATACAAAAAAGACAATAAAACTCAAAGGCAGCTTGTAATTACTTTTCCAAGTAAAGGGCATTAATTTAACTGTAACACAGATTTCTCATCTTTGAGGAGGAAAAAGGGCATTAAGTATAAGTTGGAGGAGACTTCCAGTTTTAGATACCCCCTCTACTTCTGGACTTGTAATGGTTGGTTCCTGGTTTGGAGATCCCTGGTCATTAAGACTCTCCGGAGCACTATCCTCGAACTCTCCTGTTCCTGCCCCTCCATCAAATGTTTGTGAACCAGCTCCTGACCTACTTTCAGCACTGTCACAAGGATCTCTGCCAAAGCTACTACTTTGGCTATTTCGAAGCTGGCTCACACCTTGAACATCCTCATATTCATAGTCATAGTCATCTTCTAAGTATTTATAATCCCAATAATTTTCCCGATCTTCTTCACTACTGGTATCTTCCTCCTCCTGATCATTATCATAATCTTCATCCTCATAATATCCATCCTCTTCTTCACTTTCCTTATCAGAAGATGTTGGCTCAGGACAAGGGGTCTGGTCAGGATTTTCTTCTTCTTCATCTGAATCTACAGGCTCATCCTCTTCCACTGATTCAACCACCACTTCCAAGTCTTTTCTGAAACTTTCTAAAGATTTTCTGAGATTATCTCTAATTTGGACTGAAATTTTTGGTGATATTTTGGTAAAAACAATCTGTTGTAGCTTTGTTTGCACTTCTAAACGCTCTACTAACTCATTCACATTCCCACCTTCTTCTCTAACATCTTGGGTAAGTTCCAAGGCTTGATCTTGTGAATCTTCAAGTCCTTGGGCAGCCTCAGCAATTTGATCTGTTTTCCCCTTCTCCTCCAATTTTTCAATCTCTTTAACTTTTTCCTCAGCAATGGCAATATGGACCTTGGCTTTGCCTTGTTTGGAGAAAGCGGTGGCTACTCTGACATTTTCAGTTACTTTTTTTACTGGATAAAGTGCATCACCAGGGAGGGATTTTTGTGAAGCAGCTACAGTTACTCCTGAAGCACTAATTGCTCCTACCACAGCTACTAGAATAAGAGGGATGACTCCTTGTTGGTTTGACAAAAATTTGGGCATTAAATTAAGTAGACCACTAAAATAAGACCTGTGTCAAATATGCTACACTAAAAATATAATGCTGCCCAAAGTAATTATTGGAGTTATATTTGTTGGAGCAATTATTTTTCTTGGGTTGGGTTTTCTTGAACACAGGGATGAGATTTTGCAAAATATCAAGCCAAAAGGGAATACCCCTCTACAATCTCTGGGTGCACCTTCTTGTCCCAATCCCCTTATCCTGCAAACACCTGTTGATCTAAATTTGGTTACCTCTATTCTTTATCCAGGCCAAGAGAGAGGCGGTGAATACAAACCTCATGGCGGTTTCCGTTTTGATAATGCCCAAAACAATAATATAGAAGTCAGAGCCCCCATAGACAGCGAATTGCAAGATGCCAGCCGGTATATTGAACAGGGTGAGGTGCAATATCTATTCGAATTTGCTCATCCTTGTGGCATCAGGTATAGATTTGATCATCTGTTAATTCTGGTTCCAAAATTTGCTGAAGTGGTTAAAAGTTTGCCAGAACCAAAGGAGGGTGATTCAAGAACAACTCATGTAGACCCAATCAGTGTTAAACAAGGTGAGGTTATTGCCACAGCTGTGGGGTTAAAAGGAAATAGCAATGTTTTTGTGGATTTTGGCGTTTATGATATGCGTGGTAAAGATAGGTTTTCCCAAAATCCCAGGGAAGGGGCAATCTGTTGGTTTGATCTATTGCCTGCTTCAGATTCAGCCAAAGTCAAATCTCTTCCTCCAGCAGATTCAGTAAGTGGCTCCCAATCTGATATCTGTAAGTAATATTAATTCACCTTCTGTCAGATTTCATACAGAAAATTGTTGTAACATTTTATATTGATTGTTAAAATAACAACACCGAATGCAAAAAATTGTTTCACATTTATGGTTTGATAAAGAAGCCAAGGAGGCAGCTGAGTTTTATGTCTCCATCTTTCCGAACTCAAAAATAAATAATATAACAACCTTGCACAATACCCCCTCTGGAGATACTGACATCATTTCATTTGAACTCTCAGGACAATCATTTATGGCCATAAGCGCCGGCCCGCTTTTCAAATTTAATGAATCTATTTCATTCATTGTGCACTGTGATACTCAAAAAGAGATTGATTACTATTGGGATAAACTTTCTGCGGTTCCCGAGTCAGAACAGTGTGGATGGTTAAAAGATAAGTATGGAGTGTCGTGGCAAATAGTACCCACTGCTATGGATGAGATGATGAAAAAAGGCAATCCAGAGCAAATTGCCCGAGTGACCGAAGCATTTCTGAAGATGAAAAAATTTGACATAGCAGAGTTACAGAGAGCATACGGGGGGAAATAACAACTGAGAAAACTCATTGTTTTATCTTTTATAACGCTTGACGGTATTATGCAGGCACCGGGCGGGCCAAAGGAAGATACTTCAGGCGGTTTCAAATATGGCGGATGGATAGTTCCGTACCTTGATGATTTTCTTGGCAAAGTGATGGGTGAGCAAATGAGTAAGCCATTTGAACTTTTATTAGGCAGAATTACATTTGAGATATTTGCATCATACTGGCCATACCATAAAAAGGAATGGCCCGGCATCAACGACGTAACAAAGTATGTTGCTTCAAATACGCTTACAAAGCATGAGTGGAAAAACACGGTATTCTTAAATGACAATGTTGTAGATAAAATAAAAAAACTCAAGCAAAGGATGGGTCCTGACTTACAAGTATATGGTAGCGGCAATCTCATTCAGACACTTCTGAAGCATGATCTGGTTGATGAACTTTGGTTAAAGACATTCCCGATCACGCTCGGCAGAGGCAAACGCTTGTTTGCCGAAGGCACCATTCCGGCAGCCTTCACGCTGCATGAATCTAAAACCTCACCCAACGGAGTCATTGTTGCTTCCTATAAACGCTCGGGCGAAGTTAAGACAGGTTCATTTTGAGAGAAACATATGCAAAAACTTTCATTTTCAATTGAGATTAATGCACCGGCAGAAAAAGTCTGGAACATTCTATGGGAAGACGCGACTTTTACGGATTGGACAAGCGTTTTTGCAGAAGGCTCGTACGCTGTGAGTGACTGGAAAGAAGGCAGCAAAATACAGTTTATTGATCCTAATGAAAATGCCGGCATGTCAAGCGTAATTGAGAAACTTGTGCCAAACCAGTTCATGTCCTTTAGACATATTACCGAGATAAAGGATGGGCAAGAACAGCCGCCCAAAGAATGGTCAGGCGCTCATGAGAACTATACACTTGAGGAAAATGAAGGAATTACCAAATTAACTGTTGACCTGGACACTATAGATGAATATAAAGAGATGTTTGAAGATAAATTTCCCAAAGCGCTTGAGAGAGTGAAGGCGTTATCCGAAATATGATAATATTTATATATGAAGAAGGTGGATCCTGTTGTACATTTTGAAATGCCAGCAAGAAATAGAAAAAGAGTGGCTGATTTTTATACTAAAGTTTTTGGATGGAAGATGACCCAGCTGGGACCGGAGATGGGAAATTATCTTCTGGCAAATACTACAGAAACTGATGATAAAGGTATGGTAAAAACCCCCGGAGCTATAAATGGGGGTTTCTGGGAAACTAAAGAGGATAACCCTCCCCACATCGTAATTTCTGTAGATAATCTAGAAGAAGCTACGAAAAAAGTGAATGAAGCAGGTGGTAAAGTATTAGGTGGGTCTAAGGGAGATGGAACACCAGATGATATTCCAGGTGTTGGACTTTATTCCTCATTTATAGACTCAGAAGGAAATCGTGTGGGTATGCTCCAACCCTCCCCAATGCCCCAGCCAGATAAAAAGGCAAAGTAAAAATCCGCCCACAAAAACTCTAAATTTCTGTTAAACTAAAAAACATGGATCAGAAATGGGCAATTATCTATTATGAAACATCTCAAGGCAATTCCCCTGTTTTTGAATTCATCCAGAATTTGGACGTTAAGATTCAAAATAAAATAGCAGAAATCTTAGAACTACTGGAAGCTTTTGGTACTTTAATTGGATCTCCACATTCAAAGAAAGTAACAGGCTAGATGACTTCAGATCTCGTCTAAAAATTGGTACTTGAAATATCACAATATTGTGATACAATGTTTCTATTATGATGACTTGGGAAAAACATAAAAAAATGCTTCTCAAAAACCCCGAATTTAAGAAAATTTGGGAAGAGACCAAGCTTGAACGCGAAATATCCCATACTTTAATTCGTGCAAGAATCGAGAAAAGATTAACACAAGCTCAACTTGCCAAGAAATTAAAAACCAAACAATCCGTTATTTCCAGAGTGGAAAGCGGACAGACCACTCCTTCCTTGTCATTCCTTAAAAGATTGGCCAGTGTTCTTGACCTTTCTCTTTCAGTACAATTTAAGTAAACTTTACCCTCTATACAATATACTTAATACTTTATACCAGTTTCTCCCCACCCCCAAAAACCTTAATTCAGAAGCACTATTGCCAAATTCAGGAACGTTGCAAAGGAAACCCAAGCAAGATATGGCCAAAGCAACTGAGAAGCCAATTTATTAATTTTAGAAAAAGCTTTGATTGTTAGAAAAATTGTAATCCAAAGAGCAATAATATCCAGAAAAGCTAAAGTTGGATTTTTCAGCCCAAAAAAGATGATAGACCATATGGTATTCAAAATTAACTGGATCCAGAAAACAGATGGCACTCTCCTCTTTATCCAAACCAGAAATAAAGAAATTCCCATTAAAATATAAAGAGTTGACCAAACAGGCCCAAAAATCCAGTTAGGTGGAGAAAAGAAAGGCTTATTTAAAGTTTGATACCAGGTAAGTCCGCCAGCTGGCGGAGAGGAAACTGTAAAAAATGATCCCAACACTCCAGCCCCTAAACAAATACCAATGGATAAAATCAGTTTTGGAAAATCCTTAGGCATTAACTTTACTGTACCACTTTTCCAAAAATCCACCCACCTCCAAAAACTCTAAAGGATATTTTCCTTCTTATTCGCATCTTTAAAGACATCAAATAATAGTCTAGATATTCCATAAATGCCTAAAATGTGCGAAGCTTCATTCCCATAAAGCCACTCTCTAGTATTCTTGAGTACCTCATTATAATCAGGATCCGAATGAGCTGCTTCTTTATCTCTAACTGATTTTATTAGTTCTCTAATAGTGATCCCTTCTTTGAAAAAGATCTGATTTAGCCAATCTTTAATATCTATTAATTCTACCTCTTGAGAAAAAACTAAGTTAAATATAGGAACCCCTCTCTTTGTGAAAGAGAGTTTACCTGGCATAAAATGCTCAAGCCCATCCAGAAGTGACGGCATTTCTTGCAACAATTTAGTAAAATAAAGCCTAGGTAGTTTTACATCACCTATTACTAGAACAACAAGTGGCGTGTTACTATCGCAAAGTAATTTATTTAGCTCAGTAGCCATTGGAAGATAAAGTTCTACTTTCCCCTTTTCAAAGTGGTTAAGATAAAAATCAAGCAAACGAAACGATTTTATTAGATCTTCTCTCTGCTTTTGTGTTCCTGTTAAATCCATATCGAATTAAAATCAAGCAAATTTTACTCCTTCGACATCCTTCAGTCAAACTCAGGACATGTACTCAGGACAAGCTTTAATGGTAAGCGCAGTCGAACCACTTTTTTGTGGGTAATTTCTAGATTAAAGTTAAGAAGAATCTAGGTAAATCCTAAACCTTTTACCAACGCCAATAATTTCTATAACCTCTGGCTCCAGTGTATGGATTATAATTACCCCGAGAAGAATAGTTATTATATCTTAAGCGATCAGGATTGCTTCTGTAATGAGGTTGCACATAAGTTCCATTACTTCTGTAATAACCTCTTACCCTTACTGCTGCATCCGCTGGTTCTGCTGAGGCGAATAATATGGCGGCCACAAATAATAGCAATACAAATAACTTTTTCATAACTTTAACAATTATAGCAAATTTTAGGACTTTTGGGAGAAAATTATTAGATTTATTTAATTCTGTGGGCAACTGCACCTGTATGAGAGGAGCTCTTCATGTTTGCTCTAAACTTAGGTCCTAAAACTTTTGAGACATCCAAAACCTCAACCCCTAAAATTTTTCCATTTTTATCCTCATCCACCACCACTGATTCCGATACTTCTCGGCTTACTTCATATTTACCTTTTGCTAATTCTATATATACTGCATCTACTTTTGGATCATAATGTATTTTCATAATTGCTTCCTTAAATAGTAACCACTTATTATAGTTATTTTTGAACCTTCTGTTATAGTTACTACTTGTAATATTTTATCACCGATTAATTTTCGTCGCAATCTTCTATTTTTGTAACTTGGTTTAATTTCCTGGGGATTTCTTACAGTTTCGAGAATTTGCTTTTGAGATATACGACGTTTCTTAAGTTGAAACTTTGCATGATCGGAAAATTTTATAGGCACAAGCAAATTTTACTCCTTCGGCATCCTTCGGTCAAACTCAGGACAGGCTTGTGGTGAGTGAAATCGAATCCAATCGAACCATGGGAAATATTGTCTAGATTAATGGATAAAGCGGCTGGCGTTTAAGATTGTCATATTGACAACTTTTCTACCTCTTTTGGTCACAATAATATCATTTTTATCTAAGGCTGATTTATCAGACTTTTTTGCATCCTCAAAAATCACATGCACCACATCTCCTTCCCTATCGTATGATAGCCACAAAGGAGGTTTATGCATTCCTTTAATGTGACTCAGTCCCAATTTTGGTAAAACATTATTTATGAAACTTTGCTCCATATTAGCTCCTTTTTAAATAACCAAAGTTTATCAGTTGTTTCAAAAGCTGTGATGATGAAACCATCATCAATTTTCTCCTTATATACTACCACAAGATAGACTCTTTTAGAAGTAGCTGAAACAGCCAACAGCTCCTTTGCACTACCTTGAAAAATATAGTCTGGGTCTTTAATTGTATTAAGAACTTCAGTTTGTTTACTCACCAAACTTGGATGCATTAAAATAATATGCTTCCAGCGTTCTTCCGTTAAACGAATTAAAATCCCATTTTTAGAAATGGCTGTAGCAATATCCACATAGCAAATCCTACTCTTTTTTGTGGGTAATTTCTAGATTAGTGTAAATCTTCCACCTGGGAGGTGGAAACGTATTGACACCTAGGGAATTCCAGCAAATTTTAGGACTTTTAGAAGAAAATTACCAGAGATTTATTCTTTAATACTAATTACCACTTTACCTTTTGGATGTCCTGTTTCCATATACTCAAAAGCTTGCCTTGTTTGATCCAAGGGAAACACTTTATCAACTTGAGGCTTAATCACCCCTGAATCTACTAACTGGGCCAACCTAGATAAATTTTTTGAATTAGTTTGAGTGCTTTGTCCAACAACTTTTACTCCATACTCTTTTGCAAGATCTTGGTTAGGTTCACCCAGCATAGAAACTAATACTCCACCCTTTTTTAAAACTTTAAAAGACCTATCTGTAGTATCTCCTCCAACAGTATCATAAACGCCGTCATAACCTGAAAGTTTTTCTTCAAATTTTTCTTTTTTATAATCAACTACTTCATCTGCCCCTAATTTTTTAACAAATTCTATATCATCACCTCTGACTGTGGTCGCAACATATGCCCCTTTTGATTTGGCCAGCTGAATGGCGATGGAACCAATCCCTCCTGCCCCTCCATGAATGAGAATTTTCTGCCCTTTTTGTAGATTGATATGCTCCTCCAAGGCCTGAATGGCAGAAGCCCCAACCAGAGGTAAAGAAGCTGCTTCAATATGGCTTGCGTTTTTCGGTTTTATAGCACTATTATCCTCATTTGATACTAAAAATTCTGCTAAGGATCCGGACCCGCCATTTAAGACTATAGCCTGTCCATACACTTCATCTCCAATTTTAAATTTCGTTACTCCATCCCCCAGCAGCACTATTACTCCAGAAAAGTTTCCTCCAATTGTGATGGGAAATTTCAGAGGTGCCTTTTCTTTTAAATAACCTGCCCTAACTTTCCAATCAATGGGGTTTAAACTGGCTGCAAAAACTTCAACAAGAAGCTGACCTTTGAGAGGAGTCGGTTTGGCAACATTATCATTTATTACAATCACTTCTGGACCACCATACTTTTGATATTGTGCCGCTTTCATAACGGTTCAATTTTACGTTTTATAAAGACAAAAGGCAAGGTGTGATAAAATTAATTTGTGCAAAAAAAGATTTTGTTACTGGTAGCGGTTGTAGTATTAATTCTGGGTGGCGGTTGGTATATTTTTTCTGCCGGATCAACAACCAAAGCCCCTACTCCGGCTCAACCAAGCCAACAAATTTCCATCCCATCTAGCCAAACTGTTGATTATCAAGCTGCCTTTGCCATTTTTACTAACGGCACATTTAGAAAATTTAGCGATCCTAAGTATCATAACCTCTCGGAAAATGTTTATATTGAAGCTGATAACCCGAATATTATTAAAGTTAAAAAGACAGGCATAAAGTGGGGTGATTTTTTTAAAACATTGCCCATGAAACTGACCAAAGAATGTTTAACCACCGGCACTGGTCAACTGTTTTGTACAGGCAGCCAAGGAAGTCTGAAATTTTATTTAAATGGCAAAGTAGAACCGGACCTTTTGGATATAGAGATTCAAAATGAAGATCGCGCCTTAATTACCTTTGGCTCTGAAGATGAACAGCAAATTAACTTGCAATTTGAGAAAGTTCCCCACCCATAATTATAAATAGGCGCATTTGACCTTATTTTGTTAAAATACCAAGATGGTTAAATTAGTAGTTCTCATTATTTTGATAATGGCTGCAGTTTTGATATTTTCCCAAAGATTTAATACCAATCAGCTAATTAGTCCCTTAATTTTGGAGGAACCTGTTGAACAAATCCAGAAGCTTTTACCATCTCCTTCTCCAAAGGTAAATCTTCAAACCCCACCTCAATCTAAGGTTTTACCCAACAATTATCATATTTTCCAAACTTTTAATAACTGTGGACCGGCCGCTCTTTCCATGGCTTTATCATATTTTGGCATCAATGTTTCCCAAAAACAGCTGGGTCAAGATTTAAGACCGTATCAAATCTCTGGTGGAGATAATGATGATAAATCTGTCACTTTAGAGGAGTTGGCTGAAAAATCCAAAGAATATGAATTAATTCCCTACCATCGCCCCAATGGCAATATTGAGTTAATCAAACTTTTTATCATTTATGATATTCCTGTGATTGCCAGGACATTGACCAAACCCCATGAAGATATCGGTCACTACCGGATAGTCAAAGGATACGATGACAATAGAGGACAGATTATTCAGGATGACTCGCTGCAAAATAAAAATTTATGGTTCAATTATGACGATTTTAATACTCTTTGGGAAAAATTTAATTTTGAATATCTGGTTTTAGTACCAGAGGATAAAAAAGAAATTGCTGAGGCAATCCTGGGACAAGATTTAGATCCTGAAAAT
>JACOXG010000003.1 GCA_016176405.1 Candidatus Daviesbacteria bacterium
AATAAGAGTAAGCTGCAAATAATTATTGGCCAATTAATAACGCTTAAAATCTTCATCCAACTTTGGTTATTCCTAGCTTGGGACCTTTTGAAATTGAAACTGAAGCTGTCTGCTCGATAATCTGTTTTTCAAAGTTCTTTGGCCATTTTGGAGCTACAACCTTAGTTTTATCTGCCATGGTTAAGTTTTGTTCTTTTCGCAGTTGCTGAATTTGTCTGATCAGTTCTCTAACCTCTCCCTCCTCTTTTAATTTTGGAGTAATTTTTGTATCCAATACTACCTTAGGATCTTTAGATGTAGACTTTTTATACTCAATAGCCTTGACGTTAAGCTCTTCGGCCAGTAATTGCTCCAGATCTTTCGATAATCTGTCTTTCCATTGATAGGATAATGATGCCAAGGGCTGTCTAAGCTTAATATTGGCTTCTTTTCTTTTGGCATGCCCTGCTTCAGCAATTTTTCTAACTATTTTCATATCTCTTATAAGCTGTTCATCCACCAAATCTTTATCCTCCTTTGGAAAAGACTGTAAATGAACAGAATCCTGCTGAGCTAAATTTTTAAATATTTCTTCAGTAATAAATGGAATTAGTGGAGCTGCCAATTTTGTTAAATTAACTAAAACTTCATACATTACTAAAAGAGCAGTATTTCTATCTAAAATATCAGCTTTGGGTCCGACTCTATCTCTGGATCTTCTGATATACCAGGTAGAAAAATCATTAATGATAAAATCTTTTAGAATTTTAGAAATCTCATTAGTATTATAATTTTCATAAGCTTTTTTAATACCATAGTTAACCTCATTTAATCTGGATAAAATCCATTTATCAAGTGTTGTTAGTTGTTCTTTTGGTTCATTTGGAGTCCAACCAGACAGATTGGCATACTCAACAAAGAATTTATAGGTATTCCAAAAGATCAAAAGAAATCTATACTCCTCTGCCACTCCTTCTTCATTAAAGTTAATATCTTCACCCTTCATGACCGGAGCACCCATTAAGTAAAGCCTTAAGGCATCACCTCCATATTTTTCCAGTAGTCCTTTTGGATCAGGATAGTTATTATAATTTTTACTCATTTTTCTACCATCAGTGCCTAAAACAACACCGGTGACTAAAACATTTTTATAAGCATGAGATTGATATAAAGCATTGGCTATCACATGAAGTACATAAAACCAGGCTCTAATTTGTCCAGTATATTCCACTATAAAATCCGGAGGAAAAAATTCCTCAAGCTTTACTTCTTGATTAAAGGGGAAATGTCTTTCTGCAAAAGAGGCAGATCCTGCTTCTGTCCAAGAATCCAAAACTTCCGCAACTCTTTTGGCTGTTTTACCGCATTTGGCACATTTAACAGTAACTTCGTCAATTTCTGGCTTATGTAAATCTATTATTTTTTTACCTGATCTCTCTTCCAGCTCTCTAATTGATCCTGGTACAAATCTTTCTCCACACTCACCACATTCCCAAACAGGCACAGGTGAACCCCAGTATCTACTTCTAGAAATGCACCAATCCGGAGCCGCTTCTAGACTTTTTAAAAACCTGCCATGTTTAAAATGTTTGGGAAACCAACTAACTGCCTCATTAGTTTTTTTCATCTCTTCTTTGAGAATTTGCACATTGACATACCAAGCATCTTGGGGACCGTAATAAAGTCTGGTGCCACATCTCCAACAGTGGGGCACATCATGAGAGTACTTATCCACCCGGTATAAAAGTCCTCTTTTATTCAAATCATCAAGTACTAATTTGTTGGCATCCAGATAATATATTCCACCAAACATGGGCACAGAATCTTTAATGATACCTTCTTCATCCAAATGAGTAACAATCTGAATATTTTCTTTTTGCATAATCGCCAAATCTTCTTCTCCGTATGCAGCAATAGTCACCACTCCTGTACCCTCTTCTGCCGTCACAAAATCTCCTCCAATTACGATAAACGCCTTTTTACCCGAATCTATTTTGAAGAAGTCATAATGAGGAATAAACTCTTTACCTATTAGTTTTTTACCTTTAAATTCCTCTAAAATTTTGTATCCATCTTTTAACATCTTAAGAGTTGTTTTGGCCAAAATATATTTTTCTCCTGCTTGTTCAACTTTTACATAAGTTAAATTGGGATTCACTGCCAAAGCTGGGGTAACTAATTTGTTCCAAGGAGTGGTTGACCAAGCCAAAATAAAAGTATCTTTTTCTCCTTTGAGAGGATATTTATAAACTGCAGTATCCTCTGTTTCCGCTCTATAATTTTCCGCATCCATGGCCACCTCAAAATTGGAAATTGGAGTGGCACAATGAGGACAATATAAAGAGACTCTTAAACCTTTATAAATCAAATTTTTATCATACATTTGTTTGAATACCCACATTACTGTCTCCATATAGGGAAGATCCATTGTTCTATAGGCATTTTTAAAATCAACCCATCTGCCGATATGGTCAACATACCATTCCCATTCAGATGAAACATTATTGACGTAAAACTTACATTCATCAATAAATTTTTTAACCCCAATTTTTTCTTCAATATCTTTTTTTCTTTTGATGCCTAAGTTTTCTTCTACCTTATTTTCTGCGGGGAGGCCGTGACAATCCCATCCCCAAACACGCCTGACTCTATACCCTTTCATGGTCCAATACCTAGGGAATAAATCTTTGGGAATTGAGGAGAGTAAAGATCCATAGTGAGGAAGACCAGTAATGAAAGGAGGGCCATCTAAAAAGGTCCAATCACCATTGGGAGAGTCTTTTTCCAAAGATTTCTCAAAAATCTTATTTTCTTTCCAAAAATCAATTATATCCTCTTCTAATTTTGCAAAATCAACTTGTGATAAAACTGTTTTAAATTTAGACATGAAGATATTCTAGCAGAATGTAAAGCTTGAGGCTAGCGATTACTTCTTAAAAATGCGGGAATTTCCAGATCTTCTTCTGGTTCTTCCATCTTTTGTTGTACTGGCTCCTGAACTGTTTCCTCCTCAGCTTGAGGAGTAGTAGTTTGCTGGGTTAAATCATCAGTTGGGGTAGCTGTCCAACCTGGTTGTAAAGTAGCAGATCCCATACCAGCTCCCACAAATTCTCTAAGCCTCCGTCTGGTCTCATCAAAGCCTGTGGCTATCACGGAAATCTTGACCTGATCCAGCTGATCCTCTTTAATAGTGGCACCAAAAATAATATTAGCATCCGGATCAGCTGCCTGAGCAATAATTTGAGCTGCCTCATTCACCTCAGCCATAGACAGATCTGGACCACCAACAATATTAAACAGCACTCCTTTAGCTCCCTCAATTGAAACTTCCAAAAGTGGTGAGGCGATGGCCATTCTGGCAGCTGCCGCAGCTCTATTTTCTCCTCCGGCAATACCAATACCCATTAGAGCTGAACCAGCATTATTCATAATAGTTTTAACATCAGCAAAATCAACATTAATCAGACCTGGTACAGTAATTAAATCAGAAATACCTTGCACACCTTGACCCAAAACAGAGTCAGCCAGCTTAAACGCTTCCTGTAAAGTCATATTTTTCTCAACTGTTTCAAGCAACCTTTGGTTGGGAATCACAATTAAAGCATCCACCTTATCTTTTAATTTCTCAATCCCCTCCTCTGCTACCACCATTCTTCTGGTACCCTCAAAAGCAAAAGGCTTGGTCACCACAGCCACGGTTAAAGCCCCCACATTTTTGGCAATTTGGGCAACTATGGGAATAGAACCAGTCCCTGTACCTCCACCCATACCAGCTGTCAAAAAGACCATATCAGCATCTTGCAAAACATCTTGTAATTTCTGGGTAGACTCCTCTGCCGCTTGTAGACCGATCTCAGGATCTCCACCAGACCCCAATCCTTTGGTCAAATTTTCTCCAATTTGGACTTTGGTAGGTGATTGATTATTGAGTAGAGCCTGAGCATCAGTATTAACCGCCACAAATTCTACTCCTTGGATCTGTTGTAAAATTATCATGGAGTTTAGGGAATTTGAACCTCCGCCACCTAACCCCATTACTTTGATCTTGGCAAATCTTTGCACATCTGGTTTAATAAGCATTGTAGGTACTTTGGGCAGATTTTAACAAATCGCCTCACTCAATAGCAAGTACTTAAATTTACGGAAGTATGGACTTAATCATGGCAATCCCTTTTTGCAGCAATCCTTTAAAGGGCAGATTTCCGGACAAAACAGGGATACGGATTTCACCTTGCTGAGACTGACTGAGACCATATAAAATCAACCCAGCAGCAGTGGCAAAGATGGGAGATTGAATCTCATCCACCAGTCCAGCCAAACCTTCAATCTGCCCCACCCGAGCCGGAAATCCCAAAATATATTTGGCCTGTTCTAACACCCCCACAGTCTGTGCTCCTCCCCCACAAATCACCAAACCTGAAGGAACTTGGGTGGCAAAGCCACTTTTTTTGATCTCTTTACCAACAAATTTGAAAATTTCTTGCAATCTTGGCCTGATAATCCCATCCACCACGGATTTTCTAGAGATTTTTTGAATATCTTCTTCGATCCCTAAAGACTTAATATCTAACTCATCTGATTTTTTACCAATTTGGCTCTCTTTTTCCAACTCATCAGGCGTGGCTGGGATTTTTTGTGATCTGCCAAGTGACAACTTAATTTTTTCTGCTGATTCCAGTGAAACTCTTAGGCCCACTGCCATATCTGAGGTAATATGACGGGCACCAATTGGCACCACAGCAGAATAAGCCACCGAGCCATCTACAAAAATTACCACATCAGTGGTTTCTCCACCAATATCTACCAGCACCACTCCCAATTCTTTCTCAGTGTCGCTCAAGACTGCCAGAGATGAAGCAATACCAGAAAAAACTAACTCTGTCACATCTATCCCCACTTCCTGAACACACTTAACCAGATTTCTCATTGAGGCAGAGGCTCCGGTAATAATATGTGTTTCAGTTTCCAATCTGACTCCTGTCATACCAACCGGATCTTTAATCCCCTCTTGCCCATCAACAGTAAAAGTACGAGGTATGACATGAAGAATTTCCCTGGTGGTAGGAAGCGCGATGGCTTTGGCTGCATCATTAACTCTTAAAATATCATCTTCTTTAATTTCTCCTTCAGGTTCAGAAACAGCGACCACTGCATGTTGATTAATACTCTCAATTTGAGGTCCTCCCAAAGAAACAAAAGCTTGCGAGATGGAGTAACCAGCCATCCTCTCTGCTGCCTCAACAGATTCAGTTATAGCCTCCTCCGCCTCATCTATATCAACTACTTGAGACTTTCTTACTCCTTTAGAAGGAGTTGAAGATACTCCAATTAGATTAATTTTGTCAGATTCATCTATGGAAGCAATCAAGGTGGCAATTTTTGATGAACCAACATCTATAGCACAAATAACTTTATCTTTCGCCATTTTTCTTTGGGGCAAATTTCACGATAGGTTTATCGAATCTGAGATCGATAAACTCCAAATAATCCTCATTCATTTTAGCTTGATTTAAGATCAATTGTAAAGATGCAAGTTGTTTTTCAATATCTTCTAATTTAAAAATTATTCTAGGATTACTAGCCAAAAGCAAATTTTGCATATAGATTTTTGCCTCTTTAACCTCTAATCCGAATGATTTAACCTTTTCCAAAATTTGCAAACTATTTTTGATAGAATCATCTCCCTTTTGACCTAAATTAATCATTTCATCATAATATATTTTTGGTAAATTAATCTGATCGGAAAAAGGGGCAAAAACTACCCCCTCACCATCGACTAGAAAATTGGATTTCGATGTTAAGTTAGAAAAATCAAAAAGTGCAGAGTTAGTGGATTCCGCGCTAACAGTACTCTCTTGAAACTTTTGCAAAAGAGCAGAGGGAGAGGCAATTTGAACATCTTCTATACTCAATATGGCCACTGGTATCCTACCTGTAATCTGTAAGTTAACTTTATCTGGAAATATTTTTTTTAAATTAACTGATTTTATACAGATAAATTTTGTTTTTAAATTATTTTCTACTTCCGACGGATTGACAAAGAGGATATTTTTACTCAGCAAGTCAGATGAATTTTTAATCATTTCCTCATTTGCACAATTAATTTGCTCATTATTTATTTCCAGATCTTTCACTGCTAAGATTTTAGGGTTAAAACTAAAAAAAAGAAGGGGGATTAACAGCAACGTGATTATGAAAATAATCTTCCAAATGGGCGAGAATTTTTTCCTGCTTCTGATCCTCATATCCCCATTATAAGAACCATGCTCGCACTTCGCAATGAAATATTATAGCTCGTGCTCACAGAACCTGTTAATTCTGATAGAATTATACAAAGTTATTACGGGTTTCTGCCAAAAGAACAGTTTCCAGAGCCAACCTTTTGGCAGCGTCAGGAATTAAAATAGCCTTTGCCTTTTTGGCATCTTTTTTCAACTGATCCAAATTAATTATCATATTTTTAATATGCGCCAGTAAACTTTCCGCTGATAATTTCGTTTGCGGAAGAATTTTCACAATACCTAAACTTTGGAAATATTTGGCATTTTTGTTCTGTTCATCTTGGTACAACGGCTCAAAAGGGATAACTAGTGCTGGTTTTTCCAAGTATGCCAGTTCAGTTAATGTATTAATACCTGATCTTGAAACTACCAAATCTACTTTAGATAAAATGATTCCCCATTGACGATCAATCCATTTGCTGACTAGATAGTGATCATTTTGTAATTTTTTCAGTCTTTCAAAATCATTATATTTACTTTCTCCTGTGACATGAATAATGCAAGCAATCCTAATAAGTCTACTTAGGCATTGTTTGACTACCATATTAATGGTACGTGAACCTTGATTACCACCGGTTATAAGTATGACAGGTAGTTTCTCTTTTTTGGCTGTATCGAAAATCTTAAAGTTTTTTTCATTTTTGCTATTTTTAGGATGTTTAATCAAATCTCTGATGGGATTTCCGGTAATGAGAATTTTTTCATCTTTTGCATTAATATTTTGTTTAAAAGATAAAGCAATTTTATCAGCAAATAGACCACCTATTTGATTAGCTAATCCAGAAACCAAAGTCTGTTCATGTATTATGATTGGAATAGAAAAAAGCCATCCTACTAAAACCAAAGGCAATCCCACATATCCACCAAATGATAAAATCACATTAGGTTTCTCTTTCAAAATAATATACAATGACTGCAAGATACCGATGGGAATTTTTAAAAGAGAGGGGATGGTATAAATGGTAAATTCTCTTTGTAACCTGCCTGTAATAATTGGGATAAATTTTACTCCCAGATTGGGTAGGACTTTTGACTCAGCTGAAGGAGATGAATCTCCCTCCATGGTGGTCTTTCTACCCACATAAATGATTTGAGTATCTGGATATTTTTTTAGCTCCTCAATTACAGCTTGAGCAGGGGTAAAATGTGTGCCAGTAACTAAAATTTTCACGTTTTTAATTCCTATTTGATTGTCTAGAAATATTAAGTAATATTCCAACTGCGGTCAAATTAGCAACTACAGCAGAACCACCATAAGAAATAAAAGGTAAAGGTACGCCTGTTAAAGGCAGTAATGCCACCATTGACGATAAATTAATCACAGTTTGAATTCCCAGCCAAAACGTCAAACCAAGTGCTAAAATCCTACCGAAATTATCCGATGAGGAAGCAGCAATTTTGAAACCCCGCGAGATTAAAAAGGCAAATATTAGGATGATTACACTACTTCCCAAAAACCCCAATTCCTCTCCGATAATACCGAAAATAGAATCTGTTGATACTTCCGGGATGTATTCAAATTTCTGTCTGGAGTGAGTCAGTCCCAATCCTAATAAACCTCCTGATCCTAGGGCAATTAAAACTTGATTAATATGATAGGAAAATCCCTGAGGATCAGAAGTAGGATCCAAAAAGGCCAAAATTCTTCTGCTCCTATAACCAGATGTAAAAATTAGTGCTATCAATCCTGCTAATGCCACCGGCATGGCAATTAAAAAATGCCAAATTGCCCCTCCTGCCACAAAATAAATAGCAGAAGAGGTGGTGATAAATACCAATGTTGACCCCAAGTCTCGTTGCAAAACAGCTGTAATTAAGGTGACGAAAATTATCAGTAACGAGAACAGGAGCAATCTTACTTTTTTTTCGAAATAGGTGGCTAAAAAAATTACTCCAGAAATTTTTATAATCTCAGATGGCTGCAGAGTAATCGGCCCCACATTTAACCAGCGATGAGCTCCTCCACCTGACACCCCAAAGCCAGGGATAAAAACAGCCAGCAAAAGTAGTAGTGAGGTTATTAGTAGAGGAAGAGCCAAGGCTTTAAATTTATGGTAGTCAAAGAAGCTAAAAAAGGTTAAAGATAAAAAACCTATCAATGCCCAAATGATTTGTTGTCTAATATAATAAAATGGGTCTTTAAAATCCCTGATAGCTTGGATCGAGGAGGCATCATAAAGTATGATTAAACCAAAAATAGTCAAAAAGCAAACAGCCAACAGGAGGGGTAAATCCAACAACTTTTTCTGAGATTGTAGATGGGGAGTCTTTTGCATTATTGGCCTATTGTGAACCTATCCATAACCCTAAAATAGCAAATAAAACTTGAGCCAACCAAAATCTACTCACCACCTTTGGTTCTGGCCAGCCGATATATTTAAAATACATATGAATCGGAGAAACTGGCAAAATCTTTTTACCCAAAAATTTTTTGGACAAAATTTGTAAAAGGGATGAGGCCACAATCACCACAAACATCCCTCCAATGACAGTGAAGGCCAATATTTTGCCTGTTAAAAGACCAACAACGGCCAAGGTAGCTCCAAATCCAAAACTAGCTGCATCTCCCAAAAAAATTCTAGCTGGCCAAACATTAAAATAAAGAAAAGCAAATAAACCTCCCAACCAAATGCCGATAAATGAGGCTAATGTTAAATTAAGTGAAGTTGAAGCTAAAGCCAAAAAGGCAAAAAGACAAATAGTCAGAAGGCCACATGATAAACCATCCAAACCATCAGAGATGTTAAAGGCATTGGCAAAAGCAACAATTACAAAAGCACTGAGAGGGATATACCAAAGATCGATGATAAAATTTCCCAAACCGGTGATATAAATATTATTAAAGCCTGCCCAAAAGTAGAGCATTGTCCCAACCGCTAGCGCTAAAACTGTCTGAATGATTAGTAAATATCTTCTCCCTAGCCCCAAGAATTTCCCTTTTCTTCTGGTAATAATCAGCTTGACATCATCAACCAGGCCTAAAAAACCAAATGACAGTAGGGTAAAAAGCAAAATATTCAAACTGACCTGATCGATTTTTTTGGTAAACAGCGCCAAAGAGGTACTTAGAATGGTTAAAATCAGAATCAGTAAAATCCCACCCCCTGAGGGAGTTTTCTCATCGCCTTTCATTAGTTGATCATGAATAGGGGACTCATTTTTAAGATTTACCTTAGGCAATTTCCTTTCAAATTTGCGTTTGAGAAAAAACAGAAAATCAATAAAAGGCACCATAAAAAGAGACGTCATAAAAAAAGATATTAAAACTAAACCAAGAAGTTGTCTCATTTTAACCTTTAGAAATTCTTTTAACTACCTCATCTAATCTGACAGCCCTGGATCCTTTAATCAAACAAACATCACCTTTTTGTAAAGTTTTTAAAAGTTTAGAAACAATCTGTCCAATTTGCAAATTTGCCTCCATCCGCTCTTCCCAAAATCCCAAATCATTAAGCTCCATGGCAATGAAGTTAGCATCTCCGCCCCCTAAAAAAACCAAATCAATTTTCTCCTTATAAAGCTTTTGAGCAATTTGTCTGTGTAATTTTTCGGAAAAATCACCTAATTCTCTCATCTCTCCCAAAACCACTATTCTTCTTCGAGCAGGTATCCTAAGTAACACATCTATGGCCTCCTCTACCGCGGCAGGGGAGGAGTTATAACTATCATCCAAAATAATTGAGCCATTAGGTCCCTTGACTGGTACTAATCTGTGTTCGGCAGGCTCTATTTTTTCCAAAGCCAGCTTGATCTTGGTCAGAGGAATTTGTTCTAAAACTCCCAAGGTGGCTGCTGCCAGTGCCGAATAAACTTGATGCGCTCCCAGCAGCTGAAAATGTATTTCTACCCTTTCCACTCCTAAATTTAGCTCAAAGGTAGTTCTAAAATTCTCTATCTTAATATTACCTGCCCAAACAGTACAATTTTTAGGATCAGTCCCGAAATAAACCACTTCCCCTCTACATTTTTGGGCCAGCTTTTTGGAGGAGATATCATCCCAATTTAAAATAGCCATCCCATCTTTAGGTAGCTGCTCAATGAGTTTCCCTTTCTCCGAAATAATTTCATCCAAACCGCCCAGAAATTTGGAGTGAGCATAATAAATTCTGGTCACAATAGCTGTTTTTGGCCTCAAGATGGATAAATAAAAATCCATCTCTCCTTTATACTCAATACCCATTTCTAACACTGCTCTTTTGATGGCAGGATTAAGTTTTAAAATGGTGGCTGGAATATTTAAAATAGGATCCAAATTAGGTTTAGTGGTAATGGTTTTATATTTTTGAGATAAAACAGCAGCGCAGGCTTGAACGCAAGTGGTTTTCCCCACAGATCCAGTCACACCTATAAAAGTGTCTGCGGGATATAGTTTAGCATATTGTCTGGCCAAATATATTCTTAAAAGATGAAATGGCTTCTTATAAGCTGCTATCTTGGTTTTATAAGGTGTCACCTGATCCCAAATAGGATGATTTACAATATCCATAAAAATATAATATCACTACCTCACTCTTCTTTTCTGATCTGAGCACCTAAACTTGTCAGTTTGCCCAAAACATTTTCATAACCTCTTTCAATCAGCTCGGCTTGCCTAATGATACTTTCTCCCCTGGCTACCAAAGCAGCCAAAACCAAAGCCATACCAGCTCTAATATCTGGAGTATCCAAGGTGCGTCCATGCAGCTTGGTTGGCCCATACACAAACACCCGGTGGGGGTCTGCCAAGGTAATTTTGGCACCCATAGAAATTAACTTATCTACAAAAAACATTCTGGATTCGTACATCCAATCATGACATAATGTGACACCTTTGGATTGAGTGGCCAAAACTATGGCTGCGCTCATCAAATCTGTGGGAAAACCCGGCCAAATATTGGTGGTAATCTTAGGAATGGCTTTGAGTTTGTCTGCGTAAACTTCCAGTTTATCATGTCCGAAATCTGCTTTGATGCCAAATCTTTTTAAATGTACAATTACCGGATCTAAATCCGTAGAATTAATACCTTTGATAACAATTTTTCCACCTGTTATGGCTGCTGCCACCACATAAGTTCCAACTTCAATATAGTCTATGCCAATTTTAAATCTGACTCCCCCTATCTTCTCCACTCCTTTAATTTCTAAAACATCTCCTCCCACTCCCCCAATTTCCGCTCCCATCCTAATCAGCATCTGGCAAAGATCAATAATATGGGGCTCTTTAGGACAATTTTTTAAAACCAACCTTCTTTTTCCCAAAGCTGCCATTAAGATTAAATTCTCACAGGCTGTCACAGATGCTTCCGGCAGAAAAATGGTGTATTGTTTGGTTTTAGTTTCTGCTTGATCATCATAGAGTGTGAATTTTAAATCTTCCCTTTTCAAATTGGCTCCCAAAGCTTTAAAGGATTCCAGGTGTGTTTCAATACTGCGTTGTCCAATAATATCCCCACCTGGATGAAAAAAATGAACTTTACCCATCCTGGAAAGTAGGGCTCCCACCAAAACCATTGAACCCCTCAGTTTACTCATTAACTCCTTAGGTAAAGTGGTATGATTAATTTCGGAAGCTTTTATAAAGAGAGTTGATCCCCGTCTTTTAACCTTAACACCCAATTTATTTAAAATTTCCACCAAAACAGCAGTATCTCTAATATCAGAAACATTTTCCAAAACAACCTCATCTTTAGTTAAGAGAGCTGCTGCCACGCAGGGAAAAACCGAGTTTTTGTTACCCGAAATATTAATTTCCCCAACTAATTTCTTTCCACCTTTAATAAGGTATTTCATCTTTGTCTCCTTTTAATATTTAGATTTAGCTGAAAAAACAGCTGATAAAATAATATGTTTTTTCAAGCTCAGCTCTAAATAGGATATTTCCTCCTTTTCAGAGTCTGAATCTAATACTTTAATACTTTTGGTGCGTGTTTGCAAAAATCCATTAACAAATAGATTACCTCCTACTGTACCGGTAATATTTTTAAACTCCATTGCGGAGAATGAGTTATTATCCAAAAATTCAACCAATTTATTGAGACTGACACCTGATTCAACCTCAATTAAGGCTTCTTCCACCCCAATTCCTATCTTGGAAACTATTCCTTTAACTGAAACCACATGAATATTTTTGGTTCTATTTTTAATCACCAATCCATCAAAGCCATTATCAGAAAACATTATCTTGGAACCAGTGCCAAAAATAAAAAAACGTAATTTGAGTTGGCGACAAAGCTTGATTATTTTAATCAGTTCTGCTTGAGTAAAAGCAATAAAAAATAATTTAGCTGGTCCACCAACTCCTAAAGCGGTGTAATCTTTTAAGGGCTCCTCAAATTTAAATCTTTCTTTGCCAAAATAATCCACAATTAATTTATATTTGTTGTCCATATAAAAAGAGCAGCGAAATCATCTATTAGAAATGTGAAATGGGATGTGTGAATATAGATAATGAAGTGTGAGGTGTGATTAATCTCACTTCTCATTTCAATATCCACTTTCCCACTTCTAACTTCCCACCTCTATTCCAGATGTGATAAGCTACTTAACACTTGCTTCACAGCCTTCAGGTCTGACCAAGGTTTCTCTCCTTTACCATCCATATTCATACTCTTTTCATGTCCTTTACCAAAAATTCCCACCAAATCTCCTTTTTGAGCAATTTTTTTAATAGCAAAATCTATAGCCTCTTGCCTATCTTCTATAATAAAAAAATTCTCTCCCATTTTTGCACCCCCTCTAATTGCCCCTTCACTAATTTGTCTGTTGATAATATTTTGTTGTCCTCTGGGATCAACTGAGGTAACCACCACTATATCAGATAATCTAGTGGCAATCTCCCCCATCATGGCCCTTTTACCCTCGTCTCTATGCCCTTCACAACCAATAAGGGATATTAGCTTCCCACTTTTTAAGTGGGAACGTAGAGTGTTTAAAACCTGTTCTAAACCATTTGGGGTATGAGCATAATCAATGATGATTTTTAAACCAAGCTTATTTTTAACTTCCTGCATTCTACCTTCAACACTTTCAAATTTTTCTAAAACCTTTTGGGCTATTTTTCTGTCAATATTTTGGGTAAAGGCAACCCCCAAGGCTGCCAGAGCATTTTCCAAATTATAGTCACCTAACAATTTAAGTTTTAATTTGATCTCTTTTTGATTAAAGTCTCCCTTATCTACCCCAAAAGTCAGTATTTTGACTCCGGTCAATTCATGCAACGATCGTTTAATGAATTGTTTGAGATTCTCATTGATTACTGCAAATTCCACACCATTAAAAAGTTTAAATTTGGTATTTCTGTAATTTTCTTGCGTTTTATGATAATCCAAATGTTCATGGGTGATATTTGTAATTACCCCAACATCAAATCTTATTCCCCAAAATCTAAATTGGTCTAGAGCATGGGAAGTAACTTCCAAAACTAAATATTCATCCCCATTTTCTTTAGCAAACTTAGCAAACTTTTGAACTAAAAATGGATCAGGAGAGGTCACATGAAATCCTGTGTCATAAGATTTACCAGACACGAAGGCATTAACAGTGGAAACCATGGAAACTTTTTTACCAGACTCTTTTAAAATCTGATAAATCATATTAATGGTGGTAGTTTTCCCATCAGTCCCAGTTACCCCAATAACTTTCATTCCCCTGGTAGGGAAGCCAAAGACAATGTTTGCCAAAATTGCTAAAGGCAGATGATAAAAATAATTAATTGCCCACTGGGGCAGAAGAGGCCTCAAGATTTTTTTAAAAAAATCCATCTTGGGTATTATATTTTAATTATTCACTGGGAGCAATTTTGTAGTAGGTAAAAAGCTCTTTGGCTATTTCAAAAAAGGTGGGGGCGGCGGTTTCTGAACCAAAAATAGAGGATTGTGGTTGGTCATATCTAATTAGCATGACAAATTTGGGATCATCTGCTGGGGCAAATCCCACAAACGAGGCAATGGTTTTATTTGGATCATAATGACCCTCCACCGGAATTTGAGCAGTACCAGTTTTCCCGGCAATTTTAAAACCTTTGGGTTTAGCCCACTTGGCCTCCCCTTCCTCCACTGCTGCCACCATCATCTCTGTGACAATTTTAGCAGTTGATTCCTTTAAAATATTTTTAACCACTTTCGGTTTTACCTCAAAACTACTCCCCTCATCCTTAATTGTCTTAACAACATGTGGCTGCATAAGATTGCCGCCATTGGCAATTGTCGAAATTGCCCTGATCATCTGAATTGGAGTAACGGCAATTCCTTGTCCAAAAGAGGCTGTGGCCAAATCAATCTCTCTCCATTCCTTTTTAGGTCGAAGATCAGGTGAAGTCTCGTCCTCCAGATCAATGTTGGTCACATTACCAAAACCAAAATCCTCAAGATATGAATAGAATTTATCCAGTCCCAGTTTTTGTCCAACAAAAACCATACCAGTATTATCTGAGTGAATTATCACATCTTTCATGGAGGAGTCAGGAAAATATTTATTATTCCAAGTTCTGATGGTAAAACCGCCTAAATTAATAGGACCTGAGCAAATATCACAAATTGTATCTGGTTTAACCAAATCTTCATTAATGGCCGCTGACATCACTAGCACTTTAAAAGTTGATCCCGGCTCGAAACTATTAGCCACAGTTGGGTTTTTATAATATTCTTTTGGGTACTGGAAAAAATTTAAAGGGTCATAGTTTGGGTAAGAAGCCATAGCTAAAATCCCACCTGTTTTGGGATCCATTATAATTGCTGAGGCAGCTTTTGCTCCATACTTTTCCATTCCAGCTCTGATGATTTTCTCCACTATAAATTGAACTGATCTATCAACGGTGGTGATCAAATCTTTGCCGTTTCTGGCTTCATTGCTTAAAAACCGACCTATTAAGATAGGCAGACCCAAGGCATCTTTTTCAAAACGTCTGACTCCCTCCAGTCCTCTTAGCTCCCCATCAAAGTATCCTTCCAAACCAAAGTAACCTTTACTCCCCCCTTTGGCATCAGATCCCACGAATCCCAATAGATGAGCGGAAGAGGATCCTTCTGGATAAAATCTGGAGCTGGACTCATCAAACCCTACTCCCTCCAGCCTTAATTCCTCAATTTTTTTCTTGGTCTCAAAAGGGACATTTTTCTGTAAAGATACCCAAAAAAGATCTTGTTGTAAACTTTCTAGGAACTGCTTGGCAAGCGCATCCACATCCTCTGCTTCCATAGTCTTGGCCAGAAGGTAAGCCAGATCCAATTTCTTATCTTGAGAGATAGTTTTGGGCAAGCCATATAAAGTAAAGGTGGGCGTGGCGGAGGCTAAGATTGAACCATCAGCAAAATAGATATTACCCCGAGAAGCAAAGACTCTAATGTCTTCAAAATGCTGACTTTCTGCCTGAGCTTGTAGCCTATCGGCATAAACTACCTGCCAATAAAAAAGACGGGCTAAGATGGCCAAAAAAAACAATAAGAAGAAAGCCTTAACAATCAGTACTCGCATCCTTTAACCTTAACAATTCAACGAATATATTGTATGCTTTCTGGCTTAGAAAAGCCAAGTTTGGAGGATTCAGTAGCCACATTAGTTAAAGATGAATATTTGGCAATCTCATTTTGCAAAATCTGGTTTTCCAACTTGATAGTATTTTTTAAATTGTTAATACTAACCAGTTTTTCACCAAAAGATACCATCGTATTGGAAACCCAAATTTCTATAAGAATTAGTATAAAAAGGGTAATCCCTCCTAATACCACATATTTTTTGGGGAATTTTTGTCTTGTGTCTTTCTTATCTGGATCAAATTTTTTAATAATGGTCATAATTTTGTTCTACAACATTCTAAATACCCTCATTTTGGCAGAGCGGGATCTGGGATTTTCTCTGAGCTCCAAATTAGATGGTGTGATAGGTTTTTTAGTAACCACTTTACCCAATCCTTCTTCTTCCCAGTTATTAAAAGTATTTTTAACAATCCTATCCTCCAGAGAGTGGAAGCTGATAACTAAAATTTGACCATTTTCTTCCATAAGAGTCATTACTTGATCTAATCCCTCCTTTAAAGCATTTAGCTCGTCATTAACTGCAATTCGCAGAGCCTGGAATATCCTAGTGGCAGGATGAATTTTTTCTCTCCTACCCAAGGTTTTTTCCGCAAGCTCAGCCAGCTGCCTGGTTGTTTGAATTGGCCCTACCTCACGGGCGCTGACCAAAGCTTCAGCCAAACGTCTAGAATATTTTTCTTCACCCAATTTAGTAAATAATTCATACAATTCTCCTTTATTTAAACCGTTCACCAGATCCAAAGCTGTCACTGCCAAAGTTGGATCCATTCTCATGTCTAAAGGTCCAACTTTTCCAAAAGAAAAACCCCTCTCGGGGTTTTCAAGTTGCAAACTGGAAACCCCCAGATCAAATAAAATTCCTGCAAATTTCTGATCCGCAAGGTCCATCTGCAAAACTAAATTTTTAATGTCCCTAAAATTACCCTGGATTGCTTTAAATCTCCCTGATTCCCCAAATCCCTCTAATCTCCCTTTGGTCCTCTCTATAGCCTCAGGGTCCACATCCAACCCCAAAACATTCCCACCTTTCTTCAATATTTCTAAACTATGTCCTCCATCACCCAAAGTACAATCCAGATACCACTCTCCTGCTTTAACTTCCAAAACCTCCAATACTTCCCCAAGAAGAACAGGCCTATGATAGGTTTTACCTATCAAAAGCTTACCCCTGAGATCGTCAGATCTCAGGTGCTTATGATACTCTTCCATAATCGTCCTCGATTATACCGAGAAACGTTCTTAACGTTTCGAGCTATAATCTCTTTCTATATCTTTTAAATGCTTTTTCCAAAACTTGCTGTTCCAAATCTCAAAATGATCGCCCGCTCCAATTAATATAGCCTCATTTTCCACTTTGGCGAAGGTCAGTAGGGCAGACGGTATGACGAACCGACCTTGAGCATCTAACTCTACTGGCTCGCTGCCTGAAAACAAATACCTCCTTAAGTATCTGGCCCGTTCTTCTGTTGCTGAAGATCCCAGCGTACGTTCAGCTTCTTTGGCAAATCCCTTTGGTGAAAAACCCCAAATACAGCCTTCAAATCCACGGCTTAAGATAATTAAATTTTTCCCTTTAAGTTCTTGCCTAAGTTTTTTTGGTAAAAGGATTCTTCCTTTTCCAGAAAAATTGGCTTGATATTCGCCCAAAAACATGAGGCCATCCTCTTTTATCTCGCCGAAGGGTCGACCATTCGACCCGAAGGCGGACTTTCTGGGCAGAATATCCTGAGGTTATTTCACCTCTTTTCACCATCTATAACCATTCTGCGCCATTTTAACATTATTTGTCAAGAGGGAAATTGACAACTTGAATACAATATTTAAATTCAAGTTGTCATCCTGAGGAGCGATTAGCGACGAAGGATCTCCTATATGAGTCCATTGACTTATTAATCAGATTCTTCGCTGTGCTCAGAATGACAAAAGTATTGCTTTTTACTGTGACGAGCGACTACTTGGGGATTAACACTGCAAATATTCCGGCGCCGTTGGCTTTAGAAGAGAGTTTGAATCCATCGATTTTGGTATCTAACTCTTTCCACTCGGTTCCACTGTGTCTATAAAGTTTGGCATCCGGGGGTGGATTTTCAGCCAGTTCTATTCTGATCTCACCTTCAGGTAAATCCTTGGCAAGTGGAACATTCAAGGCATAAACTTTTCCCAAGACTTCTTTTCCAGAAGGCAGTTTAGGTACTCCAGTTAAATCATTAATAATCGAATATCCTACATTTGCCAAAACTTCCCTTTCCGCCCCAGTTTTATAATTAAAGTGGGCATCACCTGAGGTTAAAATACCCAAAGCTACATCAGGCTGTTGTAAATGCCACTGCACAATCATCCTGTATACCTTGTTACCCTTTTTAATGCGAAGAGTTAACGTCCCATTCTCCACCCCTTGATCATATTTACAAACATTTTTACTACATGTGCCAAATAAAATTTCCTGTTCATACGCCCCTTTTCTATCCTTAGTATCAATCTCTCCTTTGACTCCCCTATCAATCACACCCTCCACTTTACCCTCTTCCTCAGTAGATTTCCCTGCCTCAACAGAAGTTTCATCAGCTAAAGAGGTATACGCCAATTCATAAGAGATAGATTCATAAGAGGATGTTCTGGTTAAATTTAAAACTAAAGCATTACCATCACGCCTGGGGTGAAGAAGGGCATAAGGGCCTTCTGGATCAAAAATTAAATCAACCTCTTCTGGTGGACCAGATGGCGTGCTAAATTTTTGGAATGCCACAAATCCTCCACCAACTAAAAGAATTAGTGCGGCAATTAAAATAACAGTGGTCTTATGGAGTCTTAAAAAAGTTTTTAACTTCTCTATCACTACTTTATCTTACCATTAAGATAATCTCTTAAGTCAACTATCTTAACTCTATCTTGCTTAGTAGTATCCCTATCTCTAACAGTGACTGTCTTGTCCTCCAAGCTTTGAAAATCAACTGTAATACAAAATGGAGTCCCAATCTCATCCTGTGAAGCATACCTTCCACCAATATTCCCCCTTTCATCCCAAGCCACCATCAAATCTTGCTTTAAATCCTCATATATTTCCCTGGCTAGCTTGACTAAGTCTGGTTTATTAGCAAGTAATGGGAAAACTGCTGCCTTAAATGGAGCCAGTTTTGGATGAAGTTTTAGATATACTCTTTTATCATCTTCTGTATATGCATCTATCAAGAAAAATAGAGCAGATCTATCAATCCCAGCTGATGATTCAATATCCCAAGGAATAAATTCCTCGCCAGTTTCTGGGTCCTTATACTTCATGCTTTGCCCAGAATATTGCTCATGTCTTGATAAATCCCAATCACCCCGATGATGTATACCCATAAATTCTGCCCAACCAAAAGGAGAGTTATATTCAATATCTGTGGCAGCCTTTGCATAATGTGCCCTCTCTCCCTCTTTATGATCTTTAAAATGTAAATTATCTCCATTTATCCCTAAACTTATATACCAGTCCATCCAAAACTTTTTCCAATATTCATACCATTTTTCTCCCTCATCTTTTTGGGGATTAATATAATATTGCACCTCCATTTGCTCAAACTCCCTTGATCTGAAAGTAAAATTTCCCGGAGTGATTTCATTTCTAAAAGCTTTACCAATTTGAGCAATTCCAAAAGGTAATTTAACTCTGGAGGAATCTAAAACATTTTTAAAGTTAACATGAACCCCTTGTGTAATTTCTCCCCTTAAATATATTTCAGCTTGTTTATCTTCTAAAACTCCTAAATATGCTTTAACTAACAAATTAAATTTTTGTGGCTCGGTCCAATCCACTTTTTTATCATGAGATTTTCCATGTTTTTCAATCTCATCTTTTGCATCAGCTCTTATTCTGGCATGACAAACTTTACATTCTACCAAAGGATCAGTAAATGCTTCCACATGTCCGGAGGCCTCCCAAACTTTGGGGTTTAACATAATAGAGGTATCCACACCAACCATATCCTCCCGAAGTTGCACCACATCTTTCCACCAGACATTTTTAATGTTTCTTTTTAACTCCGCCCCTAATGGTCCGTAGTCCCAAGTTCCACCCAGTCCCCCATATATTTCTGACCCAGGATAAATAAATCCTCTTCTTTTACATAAAGCCACTATTTTCTCCATTAAGTCTGTCATCGAATTTTTTTTAAAAACTTTCTACTTTTGAGTGAGCCCTCAATCACTCTTTCTACATGATATCTTAATATTCTCTCGAGTTCCAGCGCATCGTTTTTAGAAACTTCTATTTTCTCAATTTCACTCCAATTTAAACTTTCTAACTTTTTTAAAATTTCTATAACACTTTTGGAAGATGATTGAGCTGATACTCCTGGAGTTACAAAACTTACAAAACCTAAATTAGATAAGGCTTTAGCTTCAAAAGCCCGTATTAAAATCTGGCGAGGCTCTTTTTCTAACCTACTTAAAACTTCTACTAAATGTGTATATAAAACTCTATTTTCCTGATTCTCAGCAGTCATTTTATCTACTAACTCTAAAATATGAAATGCATAAGTGGAAAGTGTTAAATCTTGCTTAAGTTTTGGATAGGTTTCTAAAGCTTTGGCCTCTGTTAAAATAGGCATGCCTTTGGTTTGATGTAAATAGATTATTACTTTATTTAGAAGCTCAATATTTCCACCACGTCTAGAAGTAATTCTTCTTACCCCTTTTGCTAAAACTGAAATTTTTCCCTTAAATGGTGTGAAAACAGTTAAAATCCTATCCGCCTCCCCAAAATTTCTCCTCTTTAAAATTATCCCTTCAGTCTTAAATGCTCGCATGTTACGGAGTGTATATTATTAGTTGGATGAGGGCAAGCTAAAGATCAAATTTAAATTCTTGATCTTGATCTAATTCAAATTCTGCCTTTTGAGAGGCATTGATTTTAATTTTATACTTAAAATCTTTGGCTCCAGGTTGTTTTTGAATTAACAATTTATATTCTCCTTTTGGATCATATGGTACTTCATATTCTATCCTTAATGTTCTGGAATTTTTAGGCCTGACTGTAATGAAAGTCTCAAAAACACTTTTTCCTAAATCATCTTCTATTTGTCTGACCTCCTCATCTGCCCCCGTACCAGAAAGTAGTTTACTGCCCTTTGGTACATAAAACCTGATATAGTCTCGATTAATAGTATTTAGCCAGCTATTAAACGGTTGGGGGTTTTCATAATTTATAGTAATTTTTTTAATCACCTTACCTTTCTCAATTTTAATCTCCTGGGTCACTTCCTGTGTCACATAAAGATTGGTTTTTCCTCCGGCAAAATTGGCATCATTGATATGTAAATAGTCCCCATCATATTCCTTAATCTCACCAATCCAGTTAAGTTGCCCTAAAGCATTCTGAAAGTTTTGATCATGCATATAAAACATAATATGCTTATGATTGGCCAGACGAGCTATAGTTGCTACCAGTTCAGGTAACCTTTCCACATCAGCCCCTAAAGCTTTGGCCAAAATCTGCTGCATTAATACTCCTAAGATAGCCTTTCTGTCTTTTTCCCCTTTGGCAGCAATCTCAGCATATGATTCCAGCTCATAAATCACATTAGGACAATTACACCTTTTATCTATCTCAGATGAGTATTTGGTCTCAAAAACATCAATCGGACCTGTCACCTCAATCACCTCTTCCACCACTTGAGAATCAATATAAATGATGCCATCAAAAGGCAAACCCTCCCCTAATAATTCATACATCCTCTCAAACTCCTCTGCTGCAGTGGGCAAGTTGGGTGAAATATTAGAATCCCTCATGCTCCAAGCAGATCTTTCCTTTCCAGTTACCTCGGGTAAATATTTAACAATAGGTGCAGGGGGGCTCAGGGGACAAATTTTAGTCAGACAAACATCAAGTAGTTTCTCATCCAGTCTATAAATATCATCAGAGGTGGTGGCAGAAACTTGTCCTTTATTAACAGTCAGTGTGGCAAAGGCAGTCATAAAACCTCCGGTAGGTCTGATTTCTTTATCATTTTGAAAAAGAATCAGATATTCTTTGGTAGAATCCACCCCTAAGGCATCAGGTGCCTTAGCCAAAGCTTCTCTTCCCTCTGAAACGGCCACCGATGCTCCCATGATAAAATTCTTAGCCAGTTCTAAGTTCTTTCTAACAACCTTCCCTCCAATGCTCTCCGGATATTTACCAGTGTCTATATTAGATACAGCCTCTGCTGCCTTTTTAAAATTGTCCTCAACTTTATCTAAAATAGGTAATGATTTATCTAAAATTTTAACTGTTTGAGTCATCCTATCTGGACCTGCCTTAGGACGCCCATCAAAACCCAACTCAGCTTTTACGGGTTCCAAATTAGCAATAATTGTATCTGCTGCCTCCATTCCGTCAACTGTAGCAGAGGCCAAACCCTTGGCGTCAGAATAATAACCTCCGACAATAGGAATAATCCTCATCCAAAAAAGAGAAGTTAAAGCCCAGTCAACTTGTCTTAATGAATTCTTTAACTCTTTCACCTCTCCCTTTATCTGATCAAAATTTTGCTCCTTGTAACCCGCAATCAACCACTTGGCATGATTGGAGGCACTTTTAGCTCCTGTAAAGATGAAAAAGCTTGGCACTAAAATTGCTACCAGTACTATTAAAATAGTAACAATTATTCTTCTTAAGGTATTATTTTTACCTTTTCTTTTCTGATACTGCCTATCCATTCTGTCCAATTTTTTAGTTAAATTTATTAAGGTCACGTCAGACTGCTCCTCTTCCAGAAATTACCGCCGGAACTGTTTTTAAAATAATCAAAAGATCATAAAGGACGGATTTTCTCTGAATATATGCCGTATCCATTTGAACCCTTTTTTTAAAATCAATCTCTGAGCGACCAGTAACTTGCCAAAGTCCAGTTAGTCCGGGTTTGCCCGATAAAATAATATCCACGTACTTTTGTGATTCAGGATAATTTTTTTGCTGCTCATTTAATTCATCAGGATAATAAGCCCTTGGACCCACCAAACTCATTTCTCCCCTCAAAACATTAATAAGTTGTGGTAACTCGTCAAGTGAATATTTTCTGATAATTTTACCCACCGGGGTAATCCTGGGATCTTTTGTTAATTTATAATTACTTTTTTTATATTCACTATAAAGTTTTTTGAAAGAGGGGTCTGTTCTTAAAATTCTATGAGCGTTGGCAATCATGGAGCGAAATTTATACATTTTAAAAAGTTTCCTATGTTGTCCTACCCTCATTGGTGTGTCCGCCAAAATAGGTCCAGGAGAATCCAGTTTGATAGCTATAGCCACCAGTAAAAAAATTGGGGAGAGAAGGATTAGTCCCAATACCGAGCCTACTATGTCTGTCCATCTTTTGGCAAAATCGTACATGTAACTAATTAGTTTACACTATTGAGGCAACTGCTTGCTTGAAATTCTTAATGAAGTTTTCTTTGCTAAACTTCTCAGCACCTTTTTTTATAGTGCCTGTATTAAAATGATTTGAACTAAAGTGAGTTAGCACTTCAGCTAAAGCTTCAGCAGTAGCTTCTTCAAAAAAGATTCCATTCCTCCCCTCATCAACAGTCTCCACAGCACCTCCTTGCCTAAAAGCAATAACAGGTTTGCCAAGAGCTTGGGCCTCCAAAGAAACAATGCCAAAATCCTCTACTCCAGGGATAATTAATGCTTTACACCCTGCTAAAATCTTAACTACTATCTCATCAGAAAATTTACCACTTATCATCTTTAGATCAACTCCAATTTTACTACATGCCTCTATTGCCAAATCAAATCTTTTATATTTACTAGATCTGCCAACTACCACAAAATATCCTCCATCAAAAGTCTCCACATCTTTAAATCTTTCCAAGTCAACAAAGGGATAAACTACATCTGCATCTTTTCGATAAACCCTCTTTATTCTTCTTTTGGCATTTTCTGAGGAAGCTATAAAATAATCTACTCTCCTCCCAAAAACTTGATCATGAAATCTTAATATATTCATATAAACTTCTCCTAAGTTAAACTTAGGCTTTTGGGAAAAATGCCAAAGAAATCTGGGAGGTGTATGAGTGTAACAAATATGAATAGTTCTAGGTTTGGTAACTATTGATTTGGCAAAACGACTGGTTGAAGAAATCACCAAATCATATTCATCAAATACAAATTGCTCAAAAGCAATAGGGTAGAAGGGGAGTAGTATTTTATAAAGAGATCTCCATCCAGATATTTTTTGTAGGAAAGATGTGATAATTTTTTTTGTACCAAAATGATGCTGTAATATTAGATTATCTCTATCATAAACAGATGTAAATAGGGGAGCATCAGGATAAATTTCACAAAGCCCTAACAACATCCTCTCTGCCCCACCCCACTGTACTAAATCATCATGAACAAGTGCTACTTTCATAAACTAAAATTTTCAAACTGACTCATATATTCTTAAAGTTTCCTTTGCCAATTTTTCCCAGCTAAATTGTTTTACTCTCATCTTGCCTTTTTCTATTAAATCTTTTCTTAATTTTTCATTATTTAAAACTTGAGAAATTTTATCAATCATATCCTCTGAATTATGAGGATCAAAATATAAACATGCATTTCCCCCCACCTCAGACAGTGCACCCACATTTGATGAAACTACAGGAGTTGAACATGCCATGGCTTCTAAAAGTGGGATGCCAAATCCTTCCTCAAATGATGGCATCACAAAGCTTGAAGCATTTTTATATAAAGCCACCAATTCCTCGTCATATATATATCCCGTATAAATTATACCCTCATATTTATAATCTTTCTTTATTCTTTGCCAAAAATAATGATCGTATCCCGACAAAACTAAAGAAAGATCAGAATATTTTTTTCTTAATAGTAAATAAGCTTTAATTAATCCCTCTACATTTTTATGAGGATGAGCATTACCCACATAAAATATATATTTAGATTTTATCCCCATTTTTTTTAGAATCTTCTCTTCTTTTT
>JACOXG010000022.1 GCA_016176405.1 Candidatus Daviesbacteria bacterium
AAATTTGGTTTAACCAAAGAGACGATAATGAAAGCTGTTACTCATGTGTTAAGCAAGAAAGGGAAATGATGAGAGAAAACAATAATATTTTAATGTTACACTGAATTTATGAAGAAAGCCTCAAATATAGTTTTGATAGTATTTGTTTTATGTTTGGCGTACGCATATGTTCGTTACAATATAGTAAGGAGTGTTCCTTTTGATAATTTCCCATTATATATAGGAAATAAAGCTGTAGCAATGGCTGCCACCATTTTAATAGGTTTATCATTTTTACTTGGACCTTTATCAAGGTTTTTCCCAAATTTGTTTGTACCTTATCTTCCCTTAAGAAAACATCTAGGGGTAATTGGTTTTGGGCTAGCTGCTTTACATGCCATCATGTCCCTTGTATTACTGAATCCTGCAAATTATTCCAGATTTTATATTGAGGGAGGGAAATTTAATTTAGTTGGTGAATCCTCAATGCTTTTTGGAATTTTGGCCTTTTTAATCTTTGCAGGAATTTCTATCACTTCCATCCCACCTGTTGAAGAAAAGATGCATCCAAGTGAGTGGAAAACTGTCCAAAGGTTTGGCTATTTAGCATATGTTTTTGTGTTAGCACATGTTGCAATAATGGGTTATGGCGGATGGTTTAGACCTGACAGTTGGAGATATGGTCTTGCCTCAATCAGTTTAATCTCAGCTTTATTTATTATATTTGTATTACTTATGAGAATTATTGTTATGGTTTTTGCTAAAAAATAGAACAATGGCAGAAAATACTTTTCCAACTAAAATATTAGTGCTTTTTTACTCATTTACCGGAAAAACTGCTCAGCTTGCTCAATACATAGCTGAGGGAGCAAAGGAAATAACTGGGGCAGAAGTTAGTATTAAACAGGTACCGGAGCTTATTCCAGATGCTGTTTTTGAAAATAAACCGGAGCTTAAAAAAGCTAAGGAATCTTTTGCTCATATTCCTGTAGCTTCAATGGAAGATTTAACCTCAGCTGATGGGGTGGCTTTTGGTACCCCTGTTCATTTCGGTTCTTTTGCTTCACAAATTAAACAATTTATAGATCAGCTTTCCCCTGTTTTTATCAAAGGAACCATGGTGGGAAAGCCTGCTGCTTTTTTTACTTCCTCAGGCAGCATGCATGGGGGAGAGGAGGCAGCCTTACTGTCTTTGATGATCCCCATGCTTAATTTGGGCATGGTACCAATTGGAGTACCATATCCTATTCAGGGTGAGGGTGGAGATTTTGATGCGGGTAGCCCTTATGGAGCAGTTTATGTTTCAGGACATAAAGGGGATAAAGAAATTACAGAAGGTGATAAGAAAATTGCCAGAGTTTTAGGAAAAAGACTGGCAGCCATGTCTAAAGTTATTAAATATGGTTGTGTTTCTTTCCCTGAATGCCAATTCTTATCCACCAAGTATGAGTAATTAAACCCTAAATAAATATCCTACTATTAAGCCAATGGTGGTGGCTATTGCTCCAATGATAAAAAGCTCAAGAGCTGATCTTAATGGTTTAACTTTGACCAGATGACCTTTAGTGTACCCTAAAATAAACAATCCAATAAAAGCTGCCAGTATGGCAAAAATTCTAGCCTGAGGTTGGTTAAATAAAACAGTGGGAATAATGGGTACCATGCCACCAAGCAAATACCCAAAAAACATAATCAGGGCTCCTAAAATTAGACTGTCTGTATGTTTACCTGTTCTATCCATTTGATGAACAGCTTTTTCTGAGGAATATTGACCAGCTGCCATAGAGGAGGCCTCAACAGTGACTGCCACAAAGGCAGCTAAAATTATGATGGCTTTATGTTCAACTCCGGCACTAATTCCTATCACCACTCCCGTGGTGGATACCAAGCCATCCTGAATTCCAAACAGCCCGGACCTTAAATAATCCTCATGAATATGATGCATAATTTCATTTTAACACTAAGGATAATATTGACATATCCCCCCTAGGGGGATATAATATAAATTATATGTATAGACCAAAAGACACTCAAGAAAGAATTCTTCATAGACTAAAAATTGCTCAAGGACATCTTAAAAAAGTTTTAAAAATGGTTGAAGATGGTGAGTATTGCATTGATGTAATTCACCAGTCTCAGGCAGTCCAAAGAGCATTAGCAGAATCAGATAGTTTAGTTTTGGAAAATCACCTTAAAACTTGCGCTTCTGATGCAATTAAGAACGGTAGACAGAAAGAAGCAATTACTGAAATAATGAATGTATTTAGAAAAAGTTAAGGAGGTGATTTAAATGATGGGTTGGGGAGGATATGGAGGCATGATGGGTGGTTATGGATTTGGAGTTTTATCCACTATTTTTTGGCTGATCATTTTAATAGATTTAATTCTTTTAGGAGTTTGGCTTTGGAAACAAATTCAGAAAAAGTGAAAGGAGGATAATTTATGTGTCCATGTGGTAGTTAAAACTTAAAAAGATTATGGATATAGACAAAATATTAGTCATTGTTGCAGGTACCTTAGGTATTGTATTTACCTATTGGTTTTTCCTGATGAAAAGGGAAAAAGAGGTGAGTGTGGAGAATGAGGTGGATATCACTGTTTCTGGTGGATATTCTCCAGAGGTGATTTCTATTCCCAAAGGTAAACTGACAAAGATTAACTTTTTAAGAACTGATCCAACTGATTGTTTATCAGAAATAGTTTTAGGTGATTTTAAAATTCGCAAAAATTTACCTCTTAATCAGAAAGTGACTGTGGAGATTACTCCGCAAAGGACAGGTGAATTTCCTTTTGCCTGTGGTATGAATATGTACCATGGAAAGATAGTTGTTAGGTAATATGAAGTGTCATCCCCGCGTAGGCGGGGATCCAATTCCGAACGAGAGGTGGTTAATTGGATTCCTGCATTCGCAGGAATGACAATGGGATTAGACTATGACAGAAATTAAAAAAACATTTCCCATAAAAGGAATGCATTGTGCATCTTGTGTGAGGATTTTGGAAAAATCTTTAAGCAGGGTGAATGGAGTATCCTCTGCTGTTGTTAATTTGGCCACTGAACAAGCCGCAGTAACTTTTGACCCAAATAAAGTGACCGATGATGATTTAGCTTCTGCTGTGGCCAATGTAGGATATAAAGCTGGCTTGGAGCAACAATTGAAGAGTGAGGATGAGCAAAAGCAAGAAAAACAAAAAGAACTTAAAGCTTTAAAAAGTAAAGTTTTAATCAGTTTAGGTCTGGGCAGCTTGATTGTCTGGGGATCTTTTCCAGGACTTTCGGATTTTGCCCCAGCAATACTACGTAACTTTTGGATCCAGCTGATTTTAGCCACTCCTGTTCAATTTTGGGCAGGCTTAATCTTTTATCAAGCCACTCTGCCTGCCTTAAGACACAGAACTGCCAATATGGACACTCTGGTAGCCATAGGCACAACCATGGCTTTTTCCTACTCTGCCTTTGTAACTATTTTCCCTCAAGTTGTAGAAATGATTGGAGTAAAAGCAGAGACCTACTTTGATGTTTCGACCATTATTATTGGTTTAATCCTTTTGGGCAGGTATTTTGAGGCTAAGGCTAAGGCTGGTACTTCTGAGGCAATTAAAAAATTGATTGGCCTTCAGGCCAAAACTGCCAGGGTATTAAGAAATGGTAAAGAAGTTGATATTCCAATTACTCAAGTAGTGATAGGGGATGTGATCAGAGTCAGACCTGGTGAGAAGATTCCGGTTGATGGCAAAATTTTGGAGGGGATTTCCTCAGTTGATGAGTCAATGATTACAGGAGAAAGCATCCCGGTTGATAAAGTTAAGGGGGACATTGTAGTTGGTGCAACTTTAAATAAAACTGGCACTTTTTTATATAAAGCTACCAAGGTGGGAGCGGATACTATGTTGTCTCAAATTATCAAGTTGGTCCAGGAAGCTCAAGCCAGTAAGGCCCCCATCCAAAGACTGGTGGATTTAATTTCATCTTATTTTGTGCCGGCTGTAATAATGCTGGCTATTTTAACCTTTGTGGTTTGGTATGTTTTTGGTTCCACCCCAGCATTTTTATTTGCCATGCTAAATGCCATTGCAGTTTTAATTATTGCCTGCCCTTGTGCCATGGGATTGGCTACACCAACAGCCATCATGGTAGGAACAGGCATTGGAGCGAACAAAGGAATCTTAATTAAAGATGCTGAAAGTTTAGAAACTGCTCATAAGATCAAGACTGTGATTTTTGATAAAACCGGGACCTTGACTAAAGGTCTGCTCATAAGATCAAGACTGTGATTTTTGATAAAACCGGGACCTTGACTAAAGGTAAACCGGAAGTGACCGACGTTGTTCCAACGGAGGTCATCCTGAGCGAGCGAAGCGAGTCGAAGGATCTCAAGATTAAATCTAGAGATTCCTCGCTAATCGCTCGGAATGACATTTTAAGGATAGCCGCCTCTTTGGAAAAAGGATCAGAACATTCCTTGGCTGAGGCAATTGTCAGCAAGGCTGAGCAAGGAGCACTTACCCTGAGCAAAGTTGAAGGATTTAAAGCAATTCCTGGCCATGGAGTAGAGGGGATAGTATCAGATAAGAAGGTGGTTTTTGGAAATTTTAAAATGATGGAGAGGCAAAATATTGATACTACGCACGCAAGGCCTGGCCTTGAGAGGCTAGAGAATGAGGGTAAGACAGTCATGATGCTGGGAGTAGATGGTCAGTTGGTGGGGTTGATAGCTGTGGCAGATACTCTCAAAGACACTGCCAAGGAGGGCGTGGCAGCACTTCAGAAAAAGGGTATAGAAGTAATCATGATCACTGGAGATAATCAAAGAACGGCCCATGCCATTGCCAAACAACTTGGTATTAAAAGGGTCTTGGCGGAGATTTTGCCGGATCAGAAAGAAGCTGAGGTTAAGAAAATCCAAACTGAAGGGAAGGTGGTGGCTATGGTGGGGGATGGCATTAATGATGCTCCAGCTTTGGCTCAAGCAGATGTAGGGATTGCCATGGGGACTGGCACTGATGTGGCCATAGAAGCTGGAGATATTACCTTAATTAGTAAAGATTTAAGATCTGTGGCCTCTAGCATTGAGCTTTCCAAAAAAACCATGAGAACCATTAAATTAAATCTTTTTTGGGCCTTTGGCTATAATGTCTCACTCATCCCTGTGGCTATGGGAGTTTTATATCCTTTCTTTGGCATTTTACTTAATCCCATCTTTGCCTCAGTGGCAATGGCATCAAGTTCTGTATCTGTTGTTTCAAATTCTCTACTTTTGAAAAGATACAGGATTTAAAAAATATGGGAGAAGTTAACTTAATTTTAGCTTTTTTGGCAGGATTAACATCATTTTTTGCTCCCTGCGTGACTGTTTTGGTGCCGGCCTTTTTATCTCATATGGCTGGAGTAAGTTTATCTGATCTACAAGATGATAGGGGTAGACAAAAAGTAATTTTTCTAAATACCATCTTTTTTATCATTGGATTTACGATCGTTTTCGTTTTATTGGGTGCTTCAATTGGACTGCTTTCTACTTTTGTCAGAAATTTTCAAGTCTGGTTGGGCAGAGTTGGTGGGATAGTCATCATCTATTTGGGACTGGCTTCATTAAGACTAGTACCCTCTCCTTTTGCCTCTTTGCATATTGGTTTGCCGGCTCGCCGTTCGGCAGGATATTTATCTTCCAGTCTGGTCGGTTCCAGTTTTGCCATTGGTTGGACCCCCTGTGTTGGACCAGTTTTGGCTGCCATTTTGGTTTTAGCAGGTACCACGGCATCACTCACCTTCGGAGTGATGTTACTGCTAGCTTATTCAGTAGGGTTAATGCTACCATTCCTTCTGGTGGGATTATTTACAGCCAGATCTTCAGTCTTTTTAGCAGCTCATCCCAGATTGATTAATGGCTTGAGCATGGTTGGCGGAGTCATTCTAATTATTTTGGGTATACTGGTTTTTACTAATAACTTTGCCATTTTGGTGAGTAAATTATATTTTTTGAGCCCATTTAGGTTGTAATATGGATAAAAGAATTATTTTAACTATTGTGATAATAGGGATAATAGGGGTAATTGGAGTATTGGTTAATCCGTTTAAAAAGGAACAATCACCTTTTGTACAGACCCCTGATACTGGTAGTCAACAACCTGTCAGTGGTTCTGAAATAGGACAAAAGATAGCGGAGTTTGAATTGGAAGATTTTAACGGACAAAAATTTAAGATTGCCTCTGGTAAACCAATTTTTATAGATTTTTGGGCTGCTTGGTGTCCTTATTGTGTCTCTGAGATGCCGGAGATTGAAAAAATTCATCAGGAGTTTGGTGGCAAACTGGTAGTCTTGGGGATTCACCGGTCTGAAACAGAAGGGATAGAGGCTGGAGCACAGTTTGCCAAAGAGCGTGGTGTGACCTACCCACTGCTTAAGGATTCCACAGGTCAAGTTTACAAAACATTGACCGGAGGACGTAACTTCATGCCATATGCCTTATACATTGATAAAGATGGCACCATCTTCAAAGTTAAGGCAGGTCCCAAAACAGCAGAGGAAATGAGAATAGCTGTTTTGGACTTATTAAAACTATGAAATTTAAAATTGTTGCTGTAATTTTACTACTTATTTCTGCTTACCTTTTGGCATCAAAATTTGGCATATTGCCCGGACAAAACTTTAATTTGGATAAACAAAAGGCAAAAATTGATCTTAATAAACTGATGCAGGGTTGTCCTGTTAAGGATTGTATTCCAGCCATTGATAATCCCAAATTTATCTCCGCTTCAGAGGCAGAAAGACTAGACCAAATAAAAGATGATGATGTGGTCTTTGCTATCAGCCACAAGGGCATTTTTAGGGCTTATCCGCAAAAAATTTTAAACTGGCATGAGATAGTCAATGATGTGGTGGCTGGTGATCCGATCTTGGTCACCTTTTGTCCACTTTGTGGTACAGCCATTGGCTTTGAAAGAAGTGCAGATACCACTTTTGGAGTCTCAGGAAAACTGGTTAACTCTAACTTAGTCATGTATGACAGAAAAACAGACACTCTTTGGCAACAACTGGGGGGAGAAGCTATTGTGGGAGAACTGGTGGGACAAAAACTTAAGCCATTCCCTGTTGATACCGTTTTTTGGAAAGATTGGAAAAAGTTACACCCAGATACCCAAGTTTTATCCCAAGATACTGGATACTCAAGAGACTATGATGTCTACCCTTATGGCACTTATGAGCAGGATAGATCAGTTTATTTTCCAGCAGAAGGCGAGGATGATACCAGGCTTCATCCCAAACAGATTGTCTGGGGGATAGAAATAAATGGCAAGTTTAAGGCCTATGATGATAAAAAATTGGCTGAGAATGGTCAACTTGAAGATACTTTTAATAATGTTAAGTTAAAGATAGTCAGAAATAAAGAAGGGCAAATTAGAATCACTAAAGAGGATGGTTCCCAAATTATTCCAGACAGAGCAATGTGGTTTGCCTGGGTGTCATTTCATCCAGATACTGAAATTTATAAATGATATGAGACAAATAATTAGAAGGTTTCAAACAGTATTATTACCGGTTTTGGGAGCAGGAGCAATTGGTGCTTGTCCTTTATGTTGGATAGGATCGGCCTCTCTTTTAACATATTTAGGATTGGGGGCAGTTATTCCAATCTGGAGGCAAGTTGCCTTCGGGATGCTCTTTATTGCCGGGATAGGTTTTCTTCTAGACTTCCGCAGCCACAGAAACATTATACCTCTAATACTTCTCTTACTAGGCGGGATTCTTCTCTATGTTGGCCGGTACATATTCCTAAGTACATGGGGAGCATGGCCAATCTGGGGATTAGGTGGGTTATTAGTTCTTGGAGCGGTAATTTACAACAGAAGATTGTTTAAAAGGTAATAAAAATAACTCACTAATTGACAAAAGAGTAACCTCTATCTATACTATATTTGAACAGTTATTCAAATACATGACTAAACGTCAGCGTGTCAAGGAAGAATTAAAAAATAAACAAGAGCTTCTCGATTGTGCTAGGCAATTGGGAGTTGTTGGTGATGCTACCAGACTCAAGATTTGTTACCTGCTTTGTCATTATCCTGAAGTTTCTGTTGGTGAAATGGCGGAAATTCTTGATACCTCTGTTTCTGTTGTCTCTCATAGTTTAAAGAAATTACTTAAGCTACAGCTTGTTAAAAGAAGAAAAGAAGCCCAAACAGTTTACTATTCTCTTATTAAAAGCGATTTTACTGAAACATTAAAAAATTTCATCGCATAACTGTATGCAAAAGCATGATTCAAAATTAAGCATGTGGATAATAGCAGCTGCAATCGTTTGTTGTGCACTGCCACTACTACTTCTTAGTGGAGGATTAGCTTTTGTGGCAGGACTTTGGTCCAATAACACTTTTTTGATCATATTATCATTGATACTCGTTGGTGTGACTATCTGGTTATTTTTCAAAAGAAAGAATATATGAAAATTCAAAAAAATAGTTTTGGAAAAAATCTTGACCATCCTGCGACAAAAACTCTAGAGTTTGACTATATTACCAGTGGTATCTATATCGGTACAAACCAATGTTGTCAAACTCATTTTGATGAGAAATTAAAGAAGGAGGGCATAACGGCTGATATCTCTTTGGAAGAAGAACGGATGGATGCACCTTTTGGTGTTGATTTTTATGTTTGGATTCCAGTAAAAAATCGCACTGCGCCAACACAAGATCAACTCAATTTTGGAGTCTCTACTTTAGAAAACTTGATTTCGTTAAAGAAAAAAATATATGTTCACTGCCAAAACGGCCACGGTCGAGCACCGACCTTGGTAGCAGCTTATCTTATTAGTCAAGGAAAAAGTTCTACCGAAGCCGTTGAGTTTATCAAGTCAAAACGGCCCGCAATTCATTTAGAAGAAGTGCAAGCATCAGCATTAGAGACATTCTTCAACCGACAGAAAAATCAAGAATGTTGTTAAAATATGGAAAACTATGACCTGATCATTATTGGTGGTGGAGCAGGCTAAGACTTTGATAGTTAATCAGGGACTTCCTTTGGGTGGAACCTGTGTGAACGTTGGTTGCGTGCCATCAAAAACGCTTCTTTGGGCAGGGGAGGTAATGCATCTTGCCAAAAACCATAAAATTCCAGGGATTGATATAGAGGTTAAAAACTTTGATTTTGCCAAAGTTGTCCAGCATGAACTCGATCTGGTGGCGAAATTAAGAGATGAAAAATACGAGAAAGTATTAAGCCAATTAGAAAATGTCTCTTATATAGAAGGAAAAGCCACGTTTCTTTCTCAAACAGAGATTGAAGTTAATCCTTCGACAAGCTCAGGACAAGGTGGACAGAAATACACCGCTAAAAAATTTGTTATTGCAGCCGGGTCAACAGCAATTGTTCCACCAATAGAGAACATTAGAGAGGTAGGCTATATAACCCATGCTGAAGCTTTGAAATTAAAGCAGCAGCCAAAAGGACTCATTGTGGTTGGTGCTGGTCCGGTAGGGCTTGAATTTGCTCAAATGTATGCTCGATTTGGCACAAAAGTAACAATTCTTCATAGAGGCTCAACTATTTTTAGAGGCGAAGAAGAATTGACTACAAGATTGACAGAGATACTCACCAATGAAGGTATTACTATTAAAACAAATGTCCAAGTGAAAAGTGCGGGAAAAGAAGGAGATAAAAAGATTGTTTCCTATCTTGTTGAAGGTAAACAAGAAGAAGTGTCAGCAGATGAAATTTTACTTGCTGTTGGCAAAACTCCAAATACACAAGACTTGGCTCTTGATAAAGCAAGTGTAGAAATTGACGAGAAACAAGCGATTAAGGTGAACTCCCAGTTTCAAACCTCACAATCGCATGTTTATGCAGTAGGAGATATTACCAATGCGCCACTTCGTCTTGAACCAACTGCCGGACGAGAAGGTACACTCGCTACTGAAAATGCTTTAAAGAATACGCAAAACAGCATTGATTATAACTCTGTCCCTTGGACTATTTTTACCGATCCTCAGCTTGCAGGTGTAGGATTTACTGAAGATGAACAGATGAAAAGATTTGGCACTTGTATGTGCAAGACTGTATCTTTTAAAGATGTGCCAAAAGCTTTAATCCTCAATCGAACGGAAGGACTTATTAAAATGGCTATTCATCCTGAAACAAAGCAAATTATGGGTGTTCATATCCTTGCTCCTAATGCTGGAGAACTAATTGCCCAAGCTATGTGGTTAGTTAAAAATAAAAATACTATTGATGATGTAGTAAACTCTCTGCCAATGTTTCCAACACTGTCTGAGACACTAAAAATAGTGGCTCTCTCTTTCACCAGGGATATATCTAAATTAAGCTGTTGTGTTTAGGGTTAAGTAGTACTACACTATGTAGTAATATATGGATAGAGAACAAAAAGTTGGTAAAGTGTTGGGCGAGCTGGAGTCAGAAATAATGGAAATTATCTGGCAATCTAGCGGACCAGTTTCTGTAAGAGATGTTACTCTAAGCTTGCAAAAAAAGCGTCAAATTGCTTATACAACAGTAATGACTATTATGGGAAGACTGGTAGAAAAGGGACTTCTCGAATACCAAAAAAGAGGTAAAGTGTATTTTTACCACCCGGTCTTTTCAAAAGAAAAATTTCTCACCAGAGTTTCTCGTCAACTAATCAAAAACTTTATTGATAGATTTGGTGATGTGGCAATTGCTCACTTTGCCAAAGAACTAGAGAAGTTAACTCCCATGAAGCGCAAAGAACTACTCAAAATATTACACAGGAGTAAAAGATAGTATGGATACACTCTCACTTTGTCAGAAGACTTTTTCAAATATTATATCTACTCTGTCTCATTCAATGCCGGCTGTTCTTGTAACAGCCGCAATACTCATTTTGTTTATTGGGATCCTCACTTTGAGTCTGCAAATTATAAAAACTAGAAGGTATTTAAAAAAGAGTTTAAGTAAAAAGACAGCAGTCCCAGCTATCATAAAATCAATAACTAAGCACCTAAACTTGGATGGAAGAGTGGATATTGTTAAAGATGAGGGGAAATTTTCATTCTGCTATGGATTAGTAAAACCTAGGATTTGTCTTAGTACAGGTCTTTTGCAGGCCATAAATGAAATGGAGCTAAAAGCAGTACTTTTACACGAGTCCTCTCACCTCAAAAATCGAGATCCTGTCAAAATTATCCTCAGCAAAACTGCCTCCTACATTTTCTTTTTTATTCCTATCATTGACGAACTGCAAAAACACTATTTGTTTTCCAAAGAAATTACAGCCGATCAACTAGTTATTAAAAATGGCCTCAAAAATTCGCTCGTCTCTGCTTTATCTAAACTTTTGGTGATTGATCCACCCAAAGTAAGTTTTGTGGCAGCACTGATAAATCCGCAAATTATGGAAAAAAGAATACTGATCTTAAGCGGAAATGAGGTTAAACTCACATTTAGGCCCTCCTTTCTTGGCATCTTTTTATCCATTCTGACGGCAGTATTTTTACTAATTATCATCAATACTCCAGTTTATGCCGATTATTCGGTTGCCTATTGTAAAGCTGAGAAAGAGGCAATTATGAGTCAGCAATTATTATATACCCCGGCAAATGAGACACCAAGATAATCAAGCATGAAGCTATTGCTACCCATTTTGGTAATTCTTTCGATTGCAATAGGTGGATGGATAATGTCTAAAAGTTCTACTCACAATCCTCAGGAGTTATCAGTAGCAGAATGGAATGATGGCACAGATGCTTATTACCAACAAGTGTTAGAAAGTAAGGGTGAGTTTGTAGAAAAAACACCTCAGGCTATTTTTGACAACCAACCTGTAGAAAGTATTTCGAAACTTAAAACAGAAAAATTTTTGGCTCAAGCAAAGAAGTCTAGTGCCCCAATATTAGGGTTGCATACTGCAGTAGATGGGGCAGAAAAATGGATAGAGATAAATTTATCAGATTTAAAGCTTTATGCTTGGGAAGGCGATCGTAAAGTGTTTGAATTCTCAATTTCAACAGGTCGCCCAGGATATGCCACACCTACAGGTGAATTTAGGGTTTGGCGAAAAGTGTTCTCACAAGCGTATCGGGGTGGTTCAAGAGCCAGAGGTGATTATTATTTTCTTCCTAATGTCCCCTTTTCCCTCTTTTTTGGAGGTGGAGATGTATCTAACTGGAAGGGTTATGCCATCCATGGAGCTTACTGGCACAATGACTTTGGTATAAAAAATAGAAGTAGTGGTTGCGTCAATGTCAAACCAGAAGAAGCAGGACTTCTGTACCAATGGGCAGGGCCTGCTATGCCTGAAGGAATGAATGCTTTAAATGCAAGCGATAATAATCCAGGTGTAAGAGTAGTCATACATAGTTAATTTCCCCGTTGACAAGTTAAAGTTTATCTACTACAGTAAGTAGTAGTTAGTATGGCTGATCACTCTGATAATACAAAGATATCTTTTAACCTTTCAATCCCTGTTGCAGTGCTTCTTGGTGCGGGATTAATCTCTATATCTATTCTTATGAGTGGTGGGATTATTAAAGTAGGCGGTAAAACCACTGCCACAACTGCTCAGGTAGCTCAAGCTCCAACTGCCCCAGCCCCACAAGCTGCACCCCAACCTCAAGCTGGTCCTGTAGAGCCCTTAAAAGATGAGGATCATGTCAGAGGTGACAGAAAAGCCAGGATTTTGCTTTTTGAATACTCTGATTTGGAATGTCCATTCTGTAAAAGATTTCACCCAACCGCTCAGCAGGTAGTTAATGAGTATAAAGGGCAGGTGGCTTGGGTTTATCGCCATTTTCCGCTAGACCAGATCCATTCAAAAGCAGATAAAGAAGCAGAAGCTGTGGAGTGTGCCAAAGATCAAGGTGGAGAGGATGCTTTCTGGAAGATGACTGATAAAATATTTGAAGTTACCCCTTCTAATAATGGTTTAAATCTTGATGATTTGCCAAAACTGGCTGGTGAAATAGGATTAAACTCAGCTACATTGAAATCATGCTTGGATAGTGGAAAATATACAGCCCATGTTGAAGCAAGTTAATCCCCGGAGCAGTGCCATTTGATCAGTTTAAGGTAGCCATTGATGATTTACTAAAATCATGAACCTAAATGATGAAACAGTATGGATTTTACCTTCTTTCTGCAAATAAGTTAGTCTTCAATGATAAAAGGTATATTCTGGGATTTATAGCTGTAGCATTTGCCATGTTTTGGCTGCTCCTTTATATCCCAATTAGGACTGTGCCTGGAAATGACCTTGCCTTCCAGCTTAGTATTTTAACTCCCAAAGATTGGTTTCTTTTTACAATTCTTCCAATTTTAACAGCTCTTTCCATAGTAATGAATGTTTATATCTTGAAAAACAAAAGATCCATTCAGGATAGTGCTTCCATGGCTGGGCAAGGAGGCACAGGATTTTTATCTGGAGTT
>JACOXG010000004.1 GCA_016176405.1 Candidatus Daviesbacteria bacterium
GCCTGGTCACAAATTGATGTGCAGCTGAAAAGAAGATCCTCTTTAATTCCAAATTTAGTTGAAGCTGTAAAAGGTTATGCTAAACATGAGAAAACCGTTTTTGAAAATGTCACCAAAGCCAGATCAGCTTTAATGGGAGCAAAGTCTCCTCATGAGGCAGCAGCAGCTGATAACATGTTAACTGGAGCTTTAAAATCTCTGTTTGCTGTGGCTGAAGCTTATCCAAATTTAAGAGCTTCCGAGAATTTTAAGCAGTTACAGGATGAAATTTCTGATACAGAAACAAAAGTTGCTGCATCCAGGCAATTTTATAACACTAATGTATTGGATTTAAATAATTCCTTGGAGACAATCCCCTCAATGTGGGTAGGACAAATGTTTGGCTTTAAAAAAGAAGATTTCTTCAAAGCTTCTGAAGAAGAGAAGAAAGATATTCAAGTTAAGTTCTGACTTCTTTTGTGCTAAAATCTGCATATTATGGCAACTGTGAATACTGCTTGGGATCATCGGGCTTCAAATGTTTTTAAGACATGGCTGATTATGTTCTTTTTTAGCTTATTTACGGTGGCAGTGGTGTACGTCATAGCTCAGGGTTTTGGGTACGGAGAAGTGGGGGGATTAGGGATAGTGGGATTTGCCCTGATTATAGCAGGAGTGATGAATTTTATTTCTTATTTTTGGTCAGATAAGATTGTTTTAGGAATTTCTGGAGCAAAACCAATTGAGAAAAAGGATAATCCTGAAATTTATAGAATAGTGGAGAATCTGTGTATCGCTGCAGGGTTACCACTCCCCAAAATCTACATAATAAATGATACTGCCACTAATGCTTTTGCTACAGGTAGAGATCCAAAACATGCAGCTATTGCTTTTACCAGCGGTATTTTACAAAAATTAAATAAACAGGAGTTGGAAGGTGTTGCTGCGCATGAGTTATCTCATGTGGGTAACAGAGATACATTAGTTATGGCGATGGTGTCGGTTTTGGTAGGGATGATAGCCTTACTATCTGATTTTTTCTTAAGGAGTATGTGGTATGGGGGAAGAAATAGAGAGGGTAGAGGGAATCAAATATTTGTCATTTTGGCAATTGTGGCAGCCATACTTGCCCCAATCGTAGCTACTTTGATTCAGTTGGCAGTTTCCAGAAGAAGAGAATTTTTAGCAGATGCTTCTGGAGTTCTCTTGACTAGATATCCTCAAGGATTAGCCTCTGCCTTACTTAAAATTTCCTCGGACAAAGAGCCTTTAGAGGTTGCCAATAGGGGAACAGCTCATCTTTACATCGTTAATCCTTTAAAAGGAAAAGAAGCAGGAGCATGGCTGGCAGGTTTATTTAATACTCATCCCCCCATCCAAGCCCGCATTAAAGCCCTCCAAGAAATGGAAGGAAAGGTTTAACCCTTAACACTCCTTAGACTTTAAAGTATAATCGAAGCATGAAACTAACAAAAGATCAGGTAAAACATGTAGCCAAACTTGCTAATCTTCCTGTAACGGAAGAGGAAGAAGAGAAATATTCCGAGCAGCTTTCTAAAATCCTTGACTACATAGATCAACTTAATCAGGTTGACACATCGGATGTGGAACCGACATTTAATGTTTCTGGACAAACAAATGTTCAGTCAGAAGATAAATTAGGGGTTTGTCTACCCCAGGATGATGCATTATCTAATGCTCCAAAGAAAGAGAATGGCTTTTTTGTGACAAAAGGGGTGTTTGATAATGAATGATATTACTTCTTTAACTCTCACACAGACAATTAGCGCCTTAAAGGATAAACAATTTTCTGAAGAGGAGTTAAATAATGCCTATCTGGAAAAAATTGATGCCTTAAATCCGAAGCTAAATATTTTTTTAGAGGTAAAAAAAAATACGCGCGGAATACCTGCGGCAATTAAAGATGTAATTATTACCAAAAATATTAAAACAACTGCAAGTTCTAAGATTTTGAGTAATTTTATTCCTCAATATAATGCTACAGTTATAGGGAAACTTTTAGAAAATGGGGTTTCTGTTATTGGTAAAACGAATCATGATGAATTTGCCATGGGAGGTTCAGGAGAAAATTCAGCTTTTGGAGTAACTAAAAATCCTTGGGATTTTTCAAAAGTTCCTGGAGGATCTTCTTCTGGGTCTGCAGCAGCTGTTTGTGCTGATCTTTGCACCTTTGCTTTAGGTTCTGATACTGGTGGATCTATCAGACAACCCTCATCTTTTTGTGGAATAGTTGGACTCAAACCAACCTATGGAAGAGTCTCAAGATATGGACTGATTGCCATGGCTTCATCTTTGGATCAAATAGGGCCAATGACAAAATCAGTTGAAGATACAGCATTAGTGTTGGATTGGATTTCAGGAGCCGATGGATATGATTCAAATGTCTCGAGTGAAAAGTTCAAAGTTCAAAGTTCAAAGTTGAATGAAGGAATTAAAGGTTTAAAGATTGGTGTGCCCAAAGAATATTTTGGAGAAGGTCTAGACCCAAAAGTTGAAAAGGTTATTAAGGAAGCTCTAAAAAAATTGGAAGAATTGGGTGGGGAAGTAGCAGAGATTAGTTTACCTCATAGCCAATATGCCCTGGCTGCATATTACATAATTGTTCCATCTGAAGTTTCTTCCAATATGGCCCGCTATGATGGAATTAGATATGGAAAGGGTAGAGAAAATATTGGAGCTGAGGTGAAAAGAAGAATAATGCTTGGGACTTATTCCCTATCCTCTGGGTATTGGGATGATTATTATGCTAAAGCTGCTAAAGTAAGAACTTTAGTAAAAAGAGATTTTGAAAAAGCTTTTGAGAAAGTTGATGTGGTCGTTGGTCCAGTCTCCCCTACCACAGCCTGGAATTTGGGAGAAAAAGTTAATGATCCTTTAAAGATGTATTTGTCCGATATTTACACAATCTCTGCAAATTTAGCTGGAATCCCAGGTTTATCAATTCCTTGTGGTTTTTCCGAAGGTTTACCAGTTGGATTACAAATTTTAGGTAAACAATGGGATGAAGAAACAATCCTAACAGTTGGATATGCCTTTGAGCAAGCTACCCAGTGGCATATGGAGAAACCCAAGCTATGACAAAGTATGAGCCTGTGATTGGTTTGGAAGTTCATGTTGAGCTGAATACTAAATCTAAAATGTTTTGTAGATGCTCGGCGGATTATTTTGGCAAAGAGCCAAATACCCATACATGCCCGGTATGTTTAGGTCTGCCAGGAGCTCTTCCTTATACCAATCAGCAAGCCATAGATGATTGTATAAAAATAGGTTTAGCTTTAAATTGTAAGATTTCTGAAAAATCACTTTTTGAAAGAAAAAATTATTTTTATCCAGATTTACCTAAGGGTTATCAGATTTCACAATATCGTTGGCCGTTGACCGTTAATGGTTGGATCGAAGTAGAGGGAAGAGAGGAAATAAGAAGGATTAGAATTAATAGAGCACACCAAGAAGAGGATACTGGGAAATTAACTCACCATGGTGGATCAACTTTAATTGACTTCAACAGATCTGGAGTTCCTCTAGTTGAGATTGTGACTGAGCCTGATTTTGAGAGTGTGGAAGAAATCAGGGATTATTCTAAAAAACTTCAGCAGCTTTTTAGGTATTTAGGTGTGTCCAATGCTGATATGGAGCGGGGAGATATGAGGCTGGAAGCTAATGTAAGCGTAAAGCGTGAAGGGGAAAGTGAATTACCCAAATACAGAGTTGAACTTAAAAATATTAACTCCTTTAGGTTTATGGTAGCAGCCGTAGACTATGAAATTAAAAGACAAATTGAGGCATTGGAGATAGGAGAAAGGCTTTCTCAAGAAACCAGGGGTTGGGATGAGGACAAAAAGTGTACATACCTACAAAGAAGCAAAGAAGAGGCTCATGATTACCGCTATTTTCCCGAACCAGATTTACCCCCATTTTTTTTGGACCCAAAAAAAATCAAGGAAATTAAAAATTCTTTACCAGAATTACCATGGAATAGAGCAAAAAGATACCAAACTAAGCTCGGAATTAAGAAAAATGATGCACAACACGGCCGAAAACACAAAATAATTCCTCAGGAAATTGCCAATTATTTAATAAACAAAAAATCGGACATCAATACTTTACTGCCGACCCAAATAATTGAAGAAATTTTAGATAAAAGAGTGGGAGTAATTGAAAATGAAGAAGAACTGGAAAAGATGGCAAAGGAAGCAATGACAGAAAACCCAACGGCCGTAGATGATTTTGTCAAAGGTAAACAGCAGGCAATTCAAGTATTAATTGGAGCGGTAATGAGGAGGACTCAAGGCAAGGCAGATGCAAAAAGGGCTAGAGAAATTTTAGAAAAATTGCTAAAATAGAAAAGTCTCATATTATGGCGGTGCCGAAATGTTCCCCGCTGTAGTGAGAACAAAATATGGCTAAATCCTTCGACTTCGCTCAGGACGACTCAACAGAAAGGAAATTTTTATGAGTCGGTTTGTACATCTTCACGGCCACACTGAATATTCTCTCCTGGATGGTTTATCAAAAATTCATAAGCTAGTTCAAAAAGTTAAAGATTTGGGGATGGAAGCTGTGGCTATTACTGATCATGGGGTGATGTATGGAGCCATTGAATTTTATAAAGCCTGTCAAGACGCGGAAATCAAGCCAATCATCGGGGTAGAGATGTATGTTGCTAAACGTTCCCATTTGGATAAAGAAGCTAGGGTGGATTCTGAACCATTTCATTTAACGGTCCTAGCTAAAAATTATCAGGGCTATCTCAACCTAATGAAATTGACCACCATTGCTCATTGTCAGGGTTACTACTACCGTTCTAGAGTGGATAAAGAACTTCTTCGCCAATATCACGAAGGTTTGATTGCCCTGTCGGGTTGTATAGGAGGAGAATTTATCCGCAGCTTGGAAAATAAGGGTGTTGAGGATGCTAAAAAGGTAGCCGAGGAATATGTTAGCATTTTTGGAGAAGGTAATTTCTACTTAGAGCTGCAAAAACACCCTTATTCGCAATCTTTAGAAGAGGCCACTGATGAAAAGGTCAGGAAAGACTTGGAGCGACTGGACCAAACTCAAAAATTAACTTGGGAAGTAATAAAGACTTTATCCAAACAGTTAGGTATCAGAGCAGTGGCAACCAATGATTTCCACTACATTGACAGAGAAGATGCAGAAGCTCAGGATGTTTTGCTGTGTGTCCAAACAGCCAGACATATTAGTGACACAGACAGACTGCGTATGATAGATACCCCTGATTATTACCTCAAATCAGAAGAAGAGATGCTTGAGGATTTCCTGGAGTACCCTCAAGCAGTTGACTCAACTTCAAAGATCGCCAGTGAGGTTGATTTGGAAATATCGTTGGGTGTGGCTAAATTCCCCCTCTTTAAACCCTCAGATGATAAATCCTCTATGGAGTATCTCAGAGAAATTACCTATCAAAAAGCTGAGTCAAAAATAAAAATGACCAAAGAGGTTAAGGATAGGTTGGAGTATGAACTGGGGGTAATTGAAAAGAAAAAATATGCAGATTATTTTTTGGTGGTTTGGGATTTTATGGATTGGGCTCACAAAACAGGCATAATCACCAATACCAGAGGTTCGGCCGCTGGTTCATTGGTCTTATATTGCTTGGGTGTGACTAATTTAAACCCACTAGATTATTTGCTGCCTTTTGAACGTTTTTTAACTGAGTTTAGACCCACCTTACCTGATATTGATGCTGATTTGGCCGATGATCGAAGGGATGAGGTAATTGGTTATGTCACTGAAAAATACGGGGCAGACAAGGTGGCTCATATTGTCACCTTTGGAACCATGATGGGCAGGGCTGCCATCAGAGATGTAGGGAGGGTGTTAGGATTACCATATGGTGATGTGGATCGAATTGCCAAGTTAGTCCCCCCACCTCATCAAGGTTTTCATAAACCATTATCAGATGCCATCAAGGAAGTACCTGAACTTAGCACTCTTTATAAAGAAGGAGGGGAGGTCAGAAGACTACTTAATCTGGCCATCAAAATTGAAGGAACAGTTCGCCATGCCTCTATCCATGCAGCAGGCATTGTGATATCTCCGGAAGATATTACCAAATTCACTCCTTTACAAAAAGAATCCGATGGAGACAAACTAGTCACACAATATGATATGTTTGCGGTAGAAGATGCAGGATTGGTCAAAATGGACCTTTTGGGAATTAGGAATTTATCAATTTTGGGTAAGTCTGTGGAATTTGTCAAAGAGAACAGAGGGATTGAAGTAGATATCAACAATATTCCCTTAAATGATAAAAGGGCGTTTGCCTTGCTTGCCAAAGGAGATACGATGGGTGTTTTTCAGCTGTCCTCTCCTGGAATGACCAGATATTTAGTAGATCTTAAACCCTCTACCATTGCTGATTTGGTGGCCATGGTAGCCCTTTACAGACCGGGACCCATGGGAGTAATCCCTGATTACATAGCCAGAAAACATAATCCTAAATTAATCAAGTATCTAGATCCTAGAATGGAACAATATATGAAACAATCATTAGGACTGCTGGTTTATCAGGAGGATGTTTTATATACGGCCATCAATTTGGCTGGCTACTCTTGGGAAGAGGCAGATAAGTTTAGAAAGGCTATGGGTAAGAAAAATCCTGCGGAGATGGCCAAACAAAGAGGCAGATTTGTAGAAGGATGTGTGCAAAACAGTATTAGAAGAGATAAAGCTGAAAAGTTATTTGCTTTAATTGCCCCATTTGCAGCTTATGGTTTCCCCAAAGCACATGCTGCCTCTTATGCCATGGTGGCATATCAAACTGCCTATATGAAGGCCAATTTTCCGGTGGAATTTATGGCAGCCATGATGACTGCGGAGTCTAATGACACAGATAAGATCGCTGCCGCCATTGATGAATGTAAAAGATTGGGGATAGTAGTGCTACCACCGGATATTAACAGTTCTGGGATAGGTTTCTCTATTGAAAAATTGACTAGTTTATCCAAGGAGGATTTGCAAAGGAGTCTGAGTGTAGGGAAAGCGGAAAGTGAAGTCAAGCAGGGTATTCGTTTTGGTTTATCCGCCATTAAAAATGTCGGTGAACATGCCATTGAGTCGATTATCAGGGGTAGAGAAAAGGGTGAATATAAATCCTTAATGGATTTTTGTCAAATGGTGGATACCAGGTTGGTTAACAGAAAGACCTTAGAAAGTTTGATCAAGGCTGGAGCTTTAGATAATTTAGGATCAAGAGCTGCTCAGCTTTTAATACTGGATCAGTGTTTGGAGCAATCCCACAAATTGCAAAAGAGTATATTATTAGGCCAAGCCTCTTTATTTGAGATGGATGAAGATTTTAATCATGCTGGCATTAAACTGCCGGAGGTGGAGGAATTACCTGTGGAGCAACTGCTGATATTTGAAAAACAGCTACTGGGCTTTTATTTGCATGAGCCTCCTTACCTACCAAAACTGAAAAAGCTGCCTCAATATGTGGCTGCCAAAATCTCTGATTTGTCTGATGAACATATTGGACAAAAATTAACACTTGGTGGAGTGGTTATTACAGTAAAACGGGTTTTTACTAAAAGATCGGCTCAAGAAATGGCCTTTATCAGACTCTCAGATGGATCATCAGATATTGAGGCAGTTATCTTCCCCACAATTTTCGAGATTGCCAAGTCCTTTTTATCTCAAGATCAGGTGGTATTGGTGGTGGCTAAAATAGACAGAAGAGAGGAAGAATTGTCTTTGATTGTTGAAAAAATAGCCATTTTTGATCCTGATCATTTGGAAAGTGAAGGTTTTAATCAAAATTTGGTGGAAATATATGTGCCCAAAGATACAGATATTGCTGTTTTACAATCTGTTAATAGAACCTTGAGAGGTTTTCCTGGGCAAGTACCAGTGGTTCTACTTTTACCAAATGGTGGGGAGAGGAAAAGGATGAGTTTGCCATTTTCCATTGATCCGGCCGCCAATTTGGAAGAGCAAATTAATAAGTTATTAGGAGAGAATGCTTTTAGAAGATTGTAGTCTATGTTGAAAATTGTAATTCTTTGGTAGATTATGCTAAACTTACCCACATGATTTCAGCCAATTTTGGAGAACAAGTAATACATATAGGTGACATGGTTAGAGTTCATTCTAAAGTAGTGGAAGGAGAAAAAAGTCGTATTCAGGTATTTGAGGGGATGTTGATATCCCTACGGGGCAGAGGAGAAAATAAAACCTTTACTGTCCGACGGATAGGAGCTGGAGGCATTGGAGTAGAAAGGACCTGGCCTTTGAATAGTAATAGTTTAGTAAAAATTGAAGTAAAGAAAAAGGCAACTAAGGTTAGAAGATCAAAACTGTATTATCTTCGTGGAGTTTCTGGTAGAGAAGCTGTAAGAGTTTAATGATTATCCCAACTTTAGAGCTGGAACAAAAGCTTTGGAAACAAGGTTATAGATTGATTTGTGGTCTGGATGAAGTGGGAAGGGGATCTTTTGCCGGGCCTATTTGTGTTGGAGCAGTTGTTTTCCCCAATGACTTTCAATGTATAGAAGGTTTAGCAGATTCTAAATTAGTAAGACCAAGACAAAGACAAAAATTGGCAGAACTGATCAAAACATCTGCTATAACTTGGGCCGTTTCAGAAATAAGCGTCTCCATTATAAATAAAGTAGGGATAGGTAAGGCTACCCAGATGGCTTTCAGGAAAGCTGTTAGAAGTTTAAACATGAGAGCAGATTTTGTTCTGATAGATGCATTTTATGTTAAGCATCTTAATAGAAAAAGACAAAAAGCTGTCAAAGATGGGGATAAAATTTGTGCCTCAATTGCGGCAGCATCTATTATTGCCAAAGTATATAGAGATAAGTTAATGAAGAAGTTACATAAAAAATATCCCCACTATGGATTTTCTAGACATAAAGGCTATGGAACAAAGAGGCATCAAGAGGCCATCAGAAAATATGGTTTATCAAGACTCCACAGGACATCCTTTGATCTGCAAAAATTTCTTCAATGACAACCGTAAGAACTGGAAACTTAGGTGAAGATTTGGCTTGTGAATATCTTAAGAAGCAAGGTTATAAGATCTTGGAAAGAAATTATAGGATTAGAGGTGGGGAAATAGATATTGTGGAAGTCAAGGCCAGACTCTCTCATGAATATGGTAAACCTGCTGAATCAATGACCCCATGGAAAATTAAATATTTGATAAAAACAGCTAAATTTTATGTGAATAGAATCAATTGGGGCAGCAGGCCATATAGGTTGGATTTTATTGGCATAGATTATGCTGATGATAGAGATAACCCCACCATTGAGCTAATTAAAAATATTACTTCTTAGATTGATTGCCTTCCACAGCAAATGGAATCTCTTCCCAATCGTGGACTTTCCTAATCTTTTTGTTGTACCGCCACATAGTTTCTAAAAGTGATACATCTACCCCTGCTTTTTTAAACTCCCCCATTAAAGCCACCAAATCTTTGGGGAAACATTTACCTCCAAAACCTCTCTGAGTTGTCACATCTAAGTGAGCATCAACAATTCTTTTGTCAGCAGCGGCCATCCGTTTGACCTCCTCATATTTAATGCCAATTTTTTGACAATAATCATAAAAAAAGTTGGCAAATGTGACTTTTAAGGAAAGGAAAGCATTGGCAAAATATTTGACTGCCTCAGCTGTGGTGGGATCTGTCTGATAGATGACACTTTTGGGGAAACGTTGCTTATAAATGACTGCCACTCTCCTGGAAACTAAATCATTATTAGCCCCAATCACAGTTCTATCTGCATTTAAAAAATCCTCCAAAAAGGAAGCTTCTTTTAAAAATTCTGGATTAAAACAAAAATGACTCTTAGGATATTTTTCTTCAAGTTCATCAGTTGTGCCGGGAATAATAGTTGATTTGATGACAATAATTTTATCCGTATTATCCGTCAAAGGGGCGATTTGAGTGAAGCTTTCTTTAAATATAGATAGATCAATACCTGACTCATCAGCTTTCATGGGAGTTGGCAAGCAGACAAAAATAAATTCAGAGGCTTTAATGACCTCCTCTAAAGAGGAACTTTCCTTAAACTTGTCATAATATAAAATCTTATCTTTACCTTTGGAAGCAATATTAAATCCATTGGCCACAGCTTGACCAACAAAGCCATATCCAATAATGCCAATACTAATGGGAACTATTAAGTCATTTGTGGAATTCACATAAATGAGTATAGATAATATTGGAACATGTATCAAGTATTATGTATGATGGATAAAATGAGAATCATCCGAAAAGTGGCTATGGCAGTTTTTAAAAATAAAAAATTACTTCAAGTTAGGACTCGTAAGCAAGATAAGGTCTTTTATACTTTGGGTGGGAAAATTGAAGAAGGGGAGTCGGAAATAGAGTGTTTAAAAAGGGAAGCGATGGAGGAGGTGGCTTGCAACTTAGATGAGTCATCTTTGAAGTTTTTACATGAATTTGAGGATGTGGCTCATGGAAAAGATGAAACCTTAGTAAATATTAAAATGTATGTAGGGGAATTAATTGGTGAACCAAAACCTACATCAGAGGTAGTTGAGATCGGCTATTTTGATTCTAAATCAGATAAGCGGAATTTATCAGAAATCGCCCAACGAAAAATCTTTCCTTGGTTAAAAAAGAATGGTTACATAAATTAGACATATTTAACGATATTCATACTTTTTCCATACAATATTTTAGTCATTGTTAAACACCTACCCAGCTTCTAAAGCTCAACTGGTGGCAGCCTGCAATAATATGTCAGATTTTTCTGAAGAAGATAAAAAAGAGTTTGAAGCCAAACTTCCAGAGGCCACCTATAATTCAGCAGATGAGGTAGTACAAGCTTTAGGTTTACAACAAGGGCCTAGTGCTCCACAGGCTTAGTGTTTTAAACTTCACATTGATACATAAGCAACTCTAATTGGCAAAACGAACCTGCTTAAGGTATAATTTTTAAAGTTTGCCGCGTTCGTCTAGTGGTCTAGGACATCGGGCTTTCATCCCGGAAATCACGGGTTCGACTCCCGTACGCGGTACCGAAAAAATGACTCTTTTGGTCCGGTAGCTCAACGGTAGAGCAGTGCCCTTTTAAGGCATTGGTTCAGGGTTCGAATCCCTGCCGGATCACTAGTTAACAATAGTTAAAAATAGATGAAAGAAGTTAACAGAAAGTAACTAATAGTGCTTGCTTTTCGATTGGATTATTGAAATACTGAACTCCTATGGATATAGAAAATACAAATCAACCGCTAGCACCCCTTGAGGGTTCTACTCAAAATCAGTCCTTACCTTCCGAAGATCAACCTAGACAATCCAAGAAGCTCATAATTATTCTGGGCATCATTATTGTTCTTCTCGCCTTCGGAGTAGGTGGATATATATTGGGGTTAAGCAATAGTAGAATTATTGATAAAAATCAGAACAATACTGTTGCAGTTTCTCCTACAAACATCCAAACAGAAAATGCAGTTAACTCATTAAACAGACTTTCTTATATTTTTAATGGGGACCTATGGACTATAGATGCTGATGGTTCTAATGAGAAACAATTAACACACTATGGATATAATAAAAACTTAATGTGGTCTCCCAGCACTCTTAAAATAGCTTATAAATCATCCCCTCAAAGTGTTGTTAGTAAGGGCAAAACATACGCAGATTGTACTAATTATCACAATATTTGGATTATTAACAGTGATGGAACAGAGCCAATTCAAGTAACGAATAGTGAGGCATCACGAAGTGAACCAAGTTGGTCTCCTGACAGTAACAAAATCGTCTTTTCCGAAAACGAGAAAATTATTGTCTATAATTTAGTAAGTAAAAGTAAGAAAATATTAGCCACTAATGCTTATTATGATAAAGACCCAAACCGATGTGGGGAAGGTGGCGGGGGTGGTACCTCTAGTGTAAGCTGGCATCCTAAAGAAAATACAATACTTTACAACCCAGGATTTGGTATAGATTCAAAAGCACAACTCATTGATGCACAAGATGGAAAGGTGCTTAAAACATTAGACAGTTTTGGAGCTTGGTCTCCAGATGGAACTAAAATAGCTTACGTTGAATATGGTAAAGGTGAGCCAATAACTCAAAGTATTGTTGTGTTAACAGTCGCTGATGGGAAAAAAGAGGCATTTAAACCATTTATGGATAGTGCCAACAGTCTCTATTGGTCACCCGATGGTAAAGAAATCCTCTATCATAGTTTTGAAGATTCAGTGTTTGGTTCCCCTCCATTAAAGATGAATACAGTGCATATTTTAACCTTAGCTACCAAAGCAGATAGAAATGTTTCAGATAAGGCGTTAAGAAGATTCATTGAGCAGAGGAAGGACTCCGGTATGCAAGTTGGAGGAAGTTCAACACACGGTTGGTCGTCTGATGGGAAGTTTATTATTGTTGATGTTAATACAGAAGAACATAGACCTCAATATGCGGGTATAAATCAAATCAATATCGTTGATGCTCAAACAGGAGAAGTCATTAGAACCTTAAAGGAAGCCAGAAGAACGTATGGAGACGTGAATGAGGGTAAGGGATATTATAATAGTATTAGTTGGTCTCCAAAATGATTCTCTGTTTTAATGCGTCTGGGCCATAGGGTCGAATTTCTACTATACATACTTAAGCATCTCTTAGCCCAAATAAATATGCATATTCAGAGTTTAGGCCGTCAGATAGGAATAAATTAAAGAAATTATCCAGTCTGTTTAAGATACTAAGCGGATCACAAATATTAGATTGATATATCAATCTAAGGAAGATCTAGATTTTTAGTTTGATTTTGTTCAATTTTTAATTTTTCATTAGCGGCATTAACAGCATCTTTGGCTCTGTTTTCTATATTTTTAGGATTTGAAGTTGAGGAAGAGTTAAAGGGTGAAAGAGTAGAGTTGGAAAAAACCAAAAGAAGGATAATTATTAGAGTTGTCACAAGTATAGCAAGTAAACCCATTGACTTTATATTACTATATTTAAATTTCGTATAATATAAGGAGAGATGTTTAATTGGGTGGATCTAGTTATTATTGGAGCCTTAATGTTTTTTGCCATCGAGGCTATTGGTAGACCAATACTACTGGAACTAATGGATTTTGGCTCATTTTTAATAGCCTTCTTTTTATCTTTCCGATATTATAATTTACCTGCCAAATTTTTTGAAAATAACTTTCAAATTCCTCATGGTTTATCTTTAGTGATTGGTTTTATGGTGATGTGGTTTTTGGCAGAAACCATATTTTATCTTTTAGTGAGAATACTTATTCCAAAAGTACCAAAAGTTAAAAGTTCAATTAATAGTCTATCTATTATTCCAGCAATACTTCGTGGATTGATATTTATTTCCTTAGCACTGGTTCTTCTGGCCACTTTTCCCATTCAGCCTGCCATCAAAAAAGCTGTTCAAGATTCCCAAATAGGCAGTCGGATTTTGAAAAATGCTTACAGGTTAGAACAACCTGTCAAACAGGTTTTTGGGGGAGTGGCCAATGATTCTTTAAGTTTTTTAACCATTAGACCAAGGACTAATGAGAGAATTAATCTAGGTTTTCAAAATGTTCAATCCGAAGTTGATGAGACCACAGAGCGAGCCATGATTGATTTGGTCAACCAAGAAAGAACCTCCAGGGGACTTAGAGCTTTAACATTTGATGCCAACTTAAGAGAGGTGGCCAGAGCTCACAGTGAAGATATGTTTAAAAGAGGTTATTTTTCTCATTATTCTCCGGAAGGTGAGACAGTGGCAGATAGGGCTTCAAAAGTAGGGATAGATTTTTTGGTGATTGGGGAAAATTTGGCCTATGCTCCTAATTTGGAACTGGCTCATCGAGGTTTGATGAACTCGGAAGGTCACAGAGCCAATATTTTATCTGCTGATTATGGCAAAATCGGGATAGGGGTGATGGATGGAGGAGTGTACGGTAAGATGTACACACAGGTGTTTAGTAACTAGTGATGAGTGATGGATTCAAAAAACGAATGAGTCAGAATTCAAGATTGCTAATACTATTTAGTGTTTTAATAATTCTAGTGGGATCTGGCCTTTTGTGGTCTGGGTTAAAGCTACCTGCCATCCCAATTCAACAAGCTTCTCCAACTCCCCTGGTGGAGACTGTACCAATTGCCACTAAATCAGCAAGCATTGATGTGGAGGGCGAGAGAGCATTTGTGAAGAGGGTGATTGATGGGGACACCATTGAACTAGATAACGGTTCAACAGTTAGACTGCTTGGTATAGATACACCTGAAACTGTTGATCCCAGAAAACCGGTTCAGTGTTTTGGCAAAGAAGCCTCCAATAAACTCAAAAGCTTGGTCTTAAATCAGGTGGTCATTTTGCAAAAAGATGTTTCCGAAACTGATAAATATCAAAGATTATTAAGATATGTTTTGCTGCCTTTGGATAACGATCGGCTCCTCTTTATCAATGATTATTTAATCAGAGAGGGCTTTGCCAAAGTTTTAACTATTCCTCCTGATGTCAAATATACGGAACAATTTCTAGAGGCTCAAAGGGAAGCCAGGGAAAATAAAAAGGGTCTTTGGGGAAGATGCTGACCCCTTGTAGTACTCCTTCTGCCTGTGATACGTTAATTTAGATGAAGAAATTTGTAATCCAGTTTGTCTTACTGCTAATTGTGATTGGTGTAGCCTTATATTTTGCCAATCCAAATTCTCAAAGAGAGACACCATCCGTGCCATTTTTACCCCAACCCCCCCAGTATTCGGAGCTGACCATCAACGGTCATAAAATTAAGGTAGAAATTGCTGATACTAAGGAAAAAAGAGGTAAGGGTTTGGGAGGAAGGGAGATGTTGGCTTCTGATGAAGGCATGCTTTTTATCTTTGACAAGGAAGAAATACATTCTTTTTGGATGAAGGGTTTAACTTTTCCATTAGATTTTGTCTGGATTAAAGGTGATCAAGTGGCGGATATTTTAAAAAATATTCCGCCGCCGCAACCGGAACAAAAAGATGACACTCTACCTATTTATCGTCCATCTGTGCCAGTTGATAAGGTTTTGGAGGTGAATGCAGGAACTGCGGATAGACTTAATATTAAAGTTGGTGATACGATTCAATTAGTCCAATAATCTAATATGGTTGAAGTTCTGCCCATTAGAATTTTAAGAGAAGAAGATGGACCTATTTTTGGAAAAGAGGGTGTGGCTCTGGGGAAACTTGACAGAGCCGGTATACCGGTAGCATCAGGATTGGTGATAACTGCTCCCCATCTTAAGCTGAGAGTTATTTTAGAGCATCATGATTTTGGATCCAAAGAAGTTTTTGAGCAGTCCCTAACCTTAGTTAAAAAAGAAATAGAAAAAATTCCCATTCCTGAAGTTTTAGAGCGGGAAGTTGGTCAACACACTCACTTTTGGCTGGCAGATTCTCAAATTAAATCAGTTAAAAAACTTTGGTTAAGTTTACTGTTTATTTGGATAGAAGAAATTAAAAATAGACTCTGGCAGGACGGATTTTACCAGGGGATCACGGATGGATTGGAATCACAAACGGTGATTTTTGTTAAAAAAATAGAGGGATGGATTGGAATCACAAACGGTGATTTTTGTTAAAAAAATAGAGGCCTGGGGAAATGCCTATTTTGATCCCATTCAAGATGAGGTGGTAGTTCATATAAAGCAGGATAAACTTCATCCAAATGATTTGGAAAAGTTGCAAGAAATGGTCAGGCTGGCCAATAAGAAACTATTTATTCCGCACCAATATGATTGGATTTTAGATAAAGGATTAAAGATCGTTGGAATAAAACCGTTCACACCACCCTTTACTTCACATCTATCTGATTTGGTAATTCCTGGCATGTCTACTTATCCCATACAAATAACCCCACTTCATGGGAACGGCATGGGTAAAGAGGCAAAAAGAAGTGTGGTTAAGGTTTTTTTGGATTTATCAGATGGACTAATCATTGAAAGGGAGGCTGATGGAGTCTATATTGCCGCGGAGAAAATTTTTGATTTAAACAAACCCCGAGATTCTTTCGAAGATTTGGTTTTCAGAGTAGTTGAGGCGGCTGTAACTTTTCCCAATAGTCAGATACTTTTTAAATTGGCAGATATGTCAGAAGGAATGGGAAAGGTAAGAGGTACCTTAAGACTGTTGCATCAAAAAAGTTTATTGGAGCCGCTGATTTGTCAGAGGAGTAGGGGAACTCGTAAAAATCAAACAAGAGTTATCTATTAAGAAATTAAAACGCCAAGCCTCTTTACAGTTTTGGTTGGAAATAGCTGTGCCGGAAAATATTATTAATTTGGAGGATTATTTAATGGTGGGAATAGATGGAGTAGTTTTAAATTTGGATGAGTTGATTGCTCATTTTAACGGTTTTGACCAAACGCAAGAAGACTTGGTATTTTACAAAAATGAGGTTTCCGGATTGCTTAAATTTTTAGAAGATAGCATAAAACTGCTTAATAAATCCAAAATTCCTTTTATAGCCTATGGATCTTTAAGCCAATACCAAAAAGTTTTGGAATTTTTGGTGGAAAAAGGAGTATATGGAGTGGTGGTGGAAAGATATGAAGTCCCTTCAGCCAAAGATTTGTTGTACCAGACAGAAAAAAGGATGATTTTAAGAAAATCCTCCTAAGATTTTTTTCTTCTAATTTTGTTAATAATAGTGGCTCTGATTTCTGCATCAACCAATGCATGATGAATGGCTGGTAAAATAGAGGCTATCACAATTAGTCCTACAATGGGCAGTAAATATTTATCAATATCCGGAATAGCACTACCCAGATAATAACCCAGTAGTGGAATGATAATAGCCCAAAGAACTGCTCCCACCAAATTAAAGATAACAAACTTTTTATATCTCATCAAACCTATTCCTGCCACCACCGGGGCAAAAGCTCTGATCACTGGGACAAATCTGGCTAAAATGATGGTTTTCCCCCCATGTTTATCATAAAATTTTTGGGCTCTCATCAGGTGATCTTTGTGGAACAAAATTGAATCCTCTTTAGAAAATAATTTTCTGCCAAACTTTTGGCCAATTAAGTAGCCAATACTATCCCCTGCCACGGCGGAGATAAAACAGCCAATAATTAAAATTTTGATATCTAAAAAATTTTGGGAAGCTAAGAAGCCGGCTGTAAAAAGAAGAGAATCTCCTGGAAAGAAAAAGCCCAACATCATCCCTGATTCCAAAAAAACAATGATAAAAACCCCAAAATATCCCACAGTTTGAATAAGAGTAGCTAAATCCAAATGAGGCATATCAAATGAGTATATCAAAAACTAAGAAGCTATTGAAATCGCCTTATTACCCCTGTACATTTGCCTTGAATTTTTAAAGATTCCGGATCATCTACATAGATTGGGTTCATGGTAGCATTGGCTGGTTCTAACCTAATCCTATTTGGCTCACGGAAAAATCTTTTTAAGGTGGCCAGACCATTGTCCAAAAGGGCCACCACAATATCTCCGTCATTGGCAATATTTTGCTCCTCAATGATGACAAAGTCTCCATCTAAAATTCCATCCTCAATCATGGAATCTCCTTTAACTTGTAAAACATATGATCTTTTTTTACCAGAAACCATGGAGGGTGAAACCTTGACTGTGGCATCAGGATCTGTGTAGGTCATAATAGGCTGGCCCGCTGCTATAAATCCAAGAATGGGGAGTTCTACGCCTTGTAGAGCTGAGGAGATTTTTTGATCCAATACCTCAATACCTCTGACAGCTCCTTCAAATCTTTTGATCACCCCTTTGGCAGATAATGCCTGTAAATGTTCATGAACTGTAGCTAAAGAAGATACTCCAATTGCCTCAGCGATCTCGCCCAAAGTAGGGGAATAACCATATTTATCAATATATTGTTTAATAAAATCTAAAATCTGTTTTTGCCGGCGGTATAAGGTGATAGGCATACTATAACAATATCAAATATAACCCGAAACTGTCAACTGAGACAAACTATATCATTTTATTTTCTGTTATACTAAATATACAGTGAAACTGTCCATTAAATTTGCTGTAATTATTTTTTTCTCTCTGCTGATTACCACCACCTGGTCCAATTTTTTAATCTTTCCTATCATTAATTCATTTATTAGTTCCAGACCAGTTGATGACCCGCTGCTTTTGGGATTACTTGATTTAGCCTTGCTGCTCATTTTGGTAGTCGTACCAATGTCTTTGATGACCTATTTTTTACTTTCAAGGATAGTTATCAAACCGATTTCTTCATTTACTAAAATTGCCAAAATTATTGCCAGCGGCAATTTAGGAACTAGGTTAAAAATTTCTTCCAGAGATGAGATTGGAGAGTTAGGTATGCATATAAACACCATTATTGAACATCTGGTCAAAGCTTTCCAAAATATGGCTTATTCCTTAAAAGATGAGCGGTTAAAGGAAAGACAGCTGGCTGAGAGTTTGGAGCAGCTTAGGAAAGAGAAAGCTAAAGATGATGCCCTTCTTTCTAGTATAGGTGATGGGGTGATTGCCATAGATAAAAACCATCGGATTATCCTTTTTAACAATGCAGCTAGTCAACTGACAGGATTTGGATTAAGTGAGGTTTTTAGCCTTCCATATCCAAATATTTTAAGAATTGTCAATGAAAAAGACCAAACTCCAGCAGAAGATTTTATAGGGTTGGTTTTATCAGGAGGAAATAATAAAAAACAAGAACATCTGGCCATTTTAACCAAAGATGGACGGGAGATCCCCATCTCATATTCTTTGGGAGTTATTTATGACAGCGACAGGAGGGTGAATGGGGTGGTGGTGGTTTTAAGAGATATTACTCACGAAAGACAACTGGATAAAATGAAAGATGAATTTGTCTCCATTGCCTCTCACGAACTGAGAACCCCTATGTCTGCCATCAAAAATTTAATGTCCATGATTTTTGAGGGAGATTTTGGGGAGGTTAATGAGCAGCTGAAGGACCCTTTAAAAGATGTAGCCATATCAACAGAGCGGCTAATTCAGTTGGTTAATGATATGTTGGATGTGTCCAGGCTGGAAACAGGTAGACTTAAAATTGTTTTAGAAGATGCTCCTTTGGCGGGACTTGTAGATGAGATAGTTAAGCTGATGCAATCTTTGGCTCAAGAAACAGGCAATCATATTTCGGTGGGATCAATTGATCAGAGTATGGTGAGAACCGATGTTAGTAAATTTAAAGAAATTTTGTCTAATTTAATAGGTAATGCCCTTAAATTTACAGATAAAGGGCAAATATCAATTTCTACCAAAAGACAAGGTAGCTATATTTTTGTGTCTGTCTCAGATACAGGGATTGGGATTGCCGAAGAAGATAAGGCAAAACTGTTTGGTAAGTTTTCCCAAATTGGCACAGGGGCTTTAGTCAGGCCACCTGGTACAGGTTTAGGGCTCTATATTTCTCGTGAATTTGCCAGAAAAATGGGTGGAGATCTTTGGCTGGAGAGTTCTGGGGAAGGAAAGGGGAGTACTTTTACTTTTTCTGTGCCAGTGGCAGATCAGGCTTCTCAACAATCTGTAATTGAAGATACCAGTTTTATTCAAGCATAAAATATAATATGATATAAGGGAAATATTATGGCCAAAGTTTTGATTGTTGAAGATGATCCTATCTTGCTAAAAATCTATCATAAAAAATTTGAGATAGAAGGATTTCAAGTAGAGACTGCCATAGATGGAGAGACAGGACTAACAAAGATAAAAACTATCATGCCAAACCTTGTTTTAATGGATATCATGTTGCCTAAGATGAATGGGATTGATGCCATGGAAAAAGCCAAGGCAGATCCACAAACTGCCAACATCCCCTTTTTGATCTTGACCAATCTGTCTACTTCCTCTGATGCTCAGGAAGCGATGAAAAAAGGAGCAGTGGGATTTTTAGTTAAATCAGCTGTCACCCCTGCTCAGGTGGTTGCCAAAGTCAAAGAAATTCTCAAAATTTAAGATATATGCTACACTTAATCTATGCAGCTAGATCCTGCCTCAGCAGTTACCAAAACTACCACCAGTTTAGATGATAATAAACTGACTCAGCTTCTGGTTGGGAGCGAGATTATATCCCAACAAGATATAGAGCACGCCAAAGAACTATCTTCTCAAAAAAAGATTTCACTATATGAAGCCATCTTAGAAAAAGATCTGATCACAGATGAAAATTTAGGCAAAATTATTGCAGATAACTTTGGGGTACCACCTGTGACTTTAACCAAAGTCTCCATCCCGGTCAATCTGTTACATATCTTGCCAGAGAGTGTGGCTGAAAAGCAGCAAACATTAATTTTTGGTGCTGATAAAAATATTTTAAAAGTGGCCACCACCAATCCTCAAAATAAAGACTTCTTACAGATGTTAGGAAAAAAGGCTGGCCAAAAAATACAAATCTACTATGCCACCCCCAGAGAGATTAAAAAAAGTCTCAACGTCTATAAGAAAGAGATGCTTTTGACCTTTGATGAACTGCTCAAGGAACAAATTAATAAAGCTGATAAATCCGGAGTAAAAAATGATGCTCCGATTGCCAAAATTGTCGATACTTTAATTGAATATGCTTACAGATCAGCTGCCTCAGATATTCATATTGAACCTGAGGAAGAGAAGGTCTTGGTTAGATTTAGAATTGATGGAGTTTTACATGATGAACTGGATCTGCCACCCACCTTGCATGAACAGATTGTCACCAGAATTAAGGTTTTATCAAAACTTAGAATTGATGAACATTTGAGCGCCCAGGATGGTAAGTTACAAGCTAAGCTGGAAGATGAAGATTTAGATGTCAGGGTGTCAATTGTGCCGGTGGTAGGTGGGGAAAAGGTGGTGTTGAGACTTTTGACTTCTCATTACAGACAATTTGGTTTAACAGATTTGGGCATGAACCCCAAAGATTTGGAAAAGGTCAAAAAGGCTTTTGAAAAACCTTTTGGTATGATTTTATCATCAGGTCCGACCGGTTCGGGTAAAACTACCACCATTTATGCCATTTTAAAAATTTTAAATACCAGAGATAAAAATATTGCCACGGTAGAGGATCCGGTAGAGTATGAAATAGAGGGCATTAATCAAATACAGGTTAATCCCAAAACTAATTTAACTTTTGCCGAAGGTTTAAGATCAATCTTAAGACAAGATCCAGATATTATATATGTAGGAGAGATCAGGGATGAGGAAACTGCCGGAATTGCCATCAATTCTGCCATGACCGGACATTTGGTTTTATCAACTTTGCACACTAATAATGCAGCCACCGGTCTGCCAAGGTTAATTGATATGAAAATTGAACCATTTTTGGTCTCATCCACCGTTAATGCCATGATTGGTCAAAGGCTGGTCAGAAAGATTTGTGACAGGTGTAAATATTCTTACACGCAGAAATTGGAAGAATTAGTTAAGCAATACTCCAAAGAGATGATTGAGAAACATCTGGGTACTGAGGCTGAAACCAGACTCTATAAAGGCAAGGGCTGTAATGTTTGTCATATGAGTGGTTATTTAGGCAGAATAGGCATTTTTGAAGTATTGGAGTTGTCCCCCACCATTAAAGATATGATTCTTAAAAAAACAGATGCTGATACGATTAATGCACAAGCCATTAAAGATGGTATGACCACCATGTATGAGGATGGTTTGGATAAAGTTCAATTGGGATTAACCACTATCGAGGAGGTGCTTAGAGCAACCAGCGAATGAAACTGCCTGTCCTAAATTCAATATTTTTTAGGATCACCCTTTTAGACAAAGTGCTTTTTTCTAAACATTTAGCCATTATGTTAAAAAGCGGCATCCCGATTGCTGAAGCAATTATTTCTTTGAGAGATCAAACCACCAATATGGCTTTTAAAGAAGTTTTAGCTGCAGTTACTGCTGATGTGGAAAATGGACAAAGCTTGGAAAAATCTTTATCAAAACATCCAAAAGTATTTAATACTTTATATCTAAGTTTAGTCTCAACAGGTGAGAAAAGTGGAAATTTAGAAGAAAATTTAGATTATTTGGCTCAACAGCTTCGAAAAAGTTATGATTTTGACAAAAAAATTCAGGGAGCCACTCTTTACCCAAAAATTGTACTTGCTGCCACAGCCATTATGGGAGGAACATTATCTTTGTTTGTTTTACCTCAACTGGTGACTCTGTTTGCCTCATTAGATGTCAAACTGCCTCTGTCTACTAAAATTTTATTATTTTTTGCCAATACCATGAAAAATTTTGGTGTTTTTATAGCCTTAGGCTTAGTTATCGCCGCTATCATAGCTTCTCTTGTTTTAAAAACTCCCATCATTAAACCTCTCTGGCATAGATTTTTGATTAGATTGCCAATTTTTGGCAAGCTGATTCAAAATATAGAACTGGCCAATATCTGTCGAAACTTGGGGATTATGTTAAAGAGTGGTTTAACGGTGACCCAATCTCTTGATGCCCAATTTGAAGCCACCCAAAATTTAGTCTTTAAAGATTATTTAGACCATTTAAGAAAAGCAGTAGAAAAAGGGAAAAAAATATCTGATGAGATGTCAGTCACTAAGTTTAAGTTTATCCCTGCCATAGTTCCCAAGATGGTGGGAGTAGGAGAACAAACAGGTAAGCTAGAAGATGTCTTGATATATTTGGGAGATTTTTTTGAGGAAGAAGCTGATGATGCCACTAAAAATTTATCAACCACCATCGAGCCAATTCTTTTGCTGATAGTCGGGACAGTGGTGGGATTTGTGGCTTTGGCTATAGTTACTCCCATCTATGACCTGACATCTGGTATCAAAAAATGAGCAAGCTCTTTTCTTCGAAAATGAACAAGTTCTTTTCTTCGAAAATGAGAGGGATCACCCTGATTGAATTGCTCATTGTGATTGCTTTAGTTTTAATTGTTTCTGCCATGGGGCCAATCTTTTATTCCAGATTTTTATTACAAAATGCAGTGGAAGATACTGCCAATCAAATATCTGGCAGTTTAAGAAAAGCCCAGACCTATGCCATGATGGGAAAACAGGGTAGTGCTTGGTCCCTAAATTATTCTTCAAACACCCTAACTTTATATAAAGGTACTAACTTTGCCTTAAGAGATAGCTCATTTGATGAGAAGTTTGATATCAATCCTAATGTAACTATTTCCGGGACAGATATTTCATTTGCCAAAGTCACTGGCTTACCAACTCCATCCTCTGCTACTATTACCATCACTTCTGGCAATAATTCTAAAACTTTAACTGTTAACAATCAAGGAGTGGTCTCAAGACAATGAAAAAGGCAACTGCCCTGAGCGATCCTGAGCGAGCGAAGCGAGTCGAAGGAGAGTCGAAGGGTTTTTCAATCTTAGAAGTCATTTTAGCCGCAGCCTTGTTTGTGACTTTTTCAGTAGGGGCAATAACCGTGGTGGTGTCCGGTTATAATGCCAATAGGTTAGGAGCAGAATTTAGTGTGGCTAACCAGTTTGCCTCAGAAGGCATGGAGGCAGTTAAATCAATCAAAAATCAATCCTACTGTGACTTGGCAGCAGTTAGCTCATCAACCAGGGGACTTCTAAGAACTGGAGGTGTCTGGGCTTTTGATGCTGACGGGACTGATGACCGTCTGACTCACAACAGTAGCGATGATTTTATCAGAACTGTTAAGGTGGAAAGAGTTCGAAGAAATGCTGCCGGGGATATTGTCATCTCAGGTGGAACAGTAGATTCTTATAGCAAAAAAATTACCTCAACGGTCAATTGGAATTTTAACACAGCCAGGCCTGAATCAATCAGCTTAGTCTCTTATTTGTCTGATTGGAGAAGACCGATCCCTGGGGGTAGTAACGGAATAATTATTTATACTGGTGAAGGCTCAAACACACCAACCTATAGGATTTACGATGTTTGCTCTAATTCCTTTGGGCCAGAGTTTTCAACAGTGGCTGGGGGTCTTGGAAAAAATTTTGTGACTAGAACCTCGCCCACCAAAGGAGAAGTCATTGTAGGATATGGTGATAATTCAAACCCCCAGATACTTAGGGTGATGTGTTTTGATGGAGCAACTTGGAGTATTGAATGGTCAGCCACAGTTGGAGGAGATGGTAGCGGAACTAACGCTACTACCAGGCGATTTGATATTGCTTATGAAACCAATTCTGGTGATGTGCTGGTGGTATATTCCACTAATTCAGGCACAAATGAAATAGGTTATAAAACCAAGCCTGGTTCAGCAGACTGTGGTGCTAGTAATTGGGTTTCCTATCCTAACATTGATTCACCAGGAACCTCAGGTACTGTTACCTGGGTCACCATGGCTTGGGATCGAAGATCTACTTCCAATTTGATTGCAGCTGTTTGGGCTGATACTGCTAATGATTTGCAAGGAGCTGTTTGGGATGGGGATACCAACAGTTGGGTTCAAAGGACTACAGCCATGGATACATCACTGGCTCTTGGTTCAATTCAAGACGTAGAGTTTGAGTCAGTTTCTGGTGATATTATGGTAGTTTGGGCAAATGTGGCTGGTAATAATGGGACCAATGGAGCGCGTTACATGACTTGCGTAGGAGGAACAGCTAACTGTACCTGGGATGCATCTGCCCAAACACCGCCCACTTTTTTGGATGCTGCGCAGAACTTAGATATAGCTGCCAACCCGCTAGATAATCAGCTTCTTTTTGCCTCTATTGGCTTCGATCCTAATGATTCAGGTGGACAGGATTTACAAGTTGGTCGCTGGGATGGTAGTGCCTGGGCCAATGTGGCCAATGTTGATACCTCTAGCAAGCCTCCCTTAGGAGCCGTGAGTAAAATGGTGGCTAATGGATGGTTAATTGCTGGTTCCACAGTCAGAGGAATAGTGGTTTATGTAGATAACGTAACTACTGGAGTAATCAGCTATCTAGTGATGACACCCTGTGGCCCCCCATATCCTTGTTCCCCGTCTTGGAGTGGCCTGCAGACTGCCAGCCCTGCACCCACCATGGGAGGTAATCAGCTTTGGAATGATATTCAAATGGATCCTATTAATCAAGAATCCTTAATCTTAACTGCCTCCAATTTTACAAATGACTTGTTTGCTAAAAGATTGGTGATGACTGCTGGCCCCACTCTTACCTGGACTGATGCTAATAATGGCTCAGTTCTAGAGTTGGATTTGGGACAAAACAGCAGGAGTCCTTTCAGTTTTGCCTATTGGAGATACTGATGATGGGAAAGCAAAAGGGTTTTACTTTCATTGAAATTATTCTATATGTCGTGATTGTTTCCATTATGATGGCTGCTTTAATTCCTTTTGCCTGGGATGTGATTGGAGGAGCTTCTAAAAGCGGTGCTCAGCAAGAGGTTTTTTCTCAAGCCAGGTTTGTTTCTGAAAGAATTAAATATGAGATTAGGAATGCTAGTGGGATTACCTCGGTTGGAGCCAGTAGTATTAGTTTAACTAATTTTTCTCCAGATACTACCACTGTAATAGATCTTTCTGGAGGAAAGATTAGAATTAATAAAAACGGAGCAGGTGCAGTTAATTTAAATTCTGATGATACAAATGTTACTAATTTAACATTTACCAACTATACCTCGGGGGACAATAAAACCAAGCATATCCAATTTAGCTTTACCATAGATGATAATTATGGTAGTTCAAGGCAAGAATATGATGTTCCAGTCCAGACTATCCAGGGCAGTGCAGAAGTAAGGAGTAATTAAATGAAAGAGAAAGGATTCGTAGCCATTTCTGTAGTTTTAATTTTAATAGTAGTAGTTTTATCAATTGGTGCCACCGTTACTTATTTATCTATTGGAGAAGGCCAATCAGGTTTAATTCTATACCAAGGTGAGGATAATCTTAGCTTTGTAGAAGGTTGTGCTGAGGATGTGATGGTTAAAGTTAGATCCAATAGTGCTTTTAATGATACCTCAATCAGTCGGCCTGAGGGAACTTGTTCAATTACTTATAACTTGGGAGGGCCAACTGATTGGGATATTACTGTTTCCTCATCAACCACCACCAATGTCCAAAGAAAAATTCAAGTAATCTTTGTCAGAAATCCGACAGGAATAACTTTAACTAGTTGGAGGGAGATTTAATTTTCACTTACGTTTGAAAATAAAAGCGTATGGATCATCATAGATTATTTCCCATTTTCCTTCCTGAACAAGTTGGATTAATCTGCCAAAAAGTGGTTTTTGAATTGAGATATAAACTAAATCATATTTAGTTTGATCAATATCAGTTTGGTTAGTTTCAATTAAAACATAATTATAAAAGGCATTGTAGCCTGTCTCGTCCTGCCAAAAAGCCATCCTGCCATCAATGGTAGGTTTTATCTTAGGATAGTTCCAAATTAACCACCCTCCGAAGTTAAAGTCTGAAAGAAGTGTGGAGGAATCTAGATGAGACTCTAAAAATTCAGCTGATTTTGGAGAACAATACAAATAATTACAATATGTGTCCCAGTTCATCGGGACAGATTTCAAATCAGGTATCTTTATAAAGATGATAAAGATTAATCCTAAAATTAGCATGATACTTATCAGGATATTTTTAAGAAAGTTGCTTAATTTATCACTAAATGAAAATAAGTGTTTAATAATAGGAATTGATAGTAAAAGTGTCACCCAAATATATCTTCTGATCTCAAAAGAGGCAAAGAGCAGGGCAAAAGCTAAAAGTATAAAGTAGGCATATTCAAAAAGCTTCTTTTTATAAATGATAATTAAACTACCAATTCCTATAAGAAACAGCCAAACATATAATTGCCACCAAAAAAAAGAATAATCATCAACCGGACTCCATTCTTGAATATATTTTTGTGAAGTATTAGAAGCATGCCTAAAAACTTCTTTATAAATATCTGCACCGAAAGGGTTAATAAAAGTTACTAATACTGATGATAAAAAAATTACGCTTAAAAATTTTGCTTCATACTTAAGCTTAGAAAAATCCTTACTTTTTAAGAAATCTATACCTAGTTTAAAAGCTATCCAAATTAAAAATAAACCTAAACCTAATACAAATTGGCCATGAAAATTCACCCAGATTAAAAAAAGTGGAGGCAGTAAAAGTAGTGCTTTTTTACTATTTTTTGAAAGAATGTAAAAAAGTATTGATAATCCTAAAAAGGATAGCATGTATCCTCTGAATGAATTTCTAAAAAGAGGGGCTTCAAAAAGTAAAACTAGGGGTAAAACAAAGGTTTCCTGAAAAAGAGTCAGTTTTGAGGCTTTGGAAAAAAAGAAAAAGGTGAGTGTTAAAACTACTGCTGCGAGGATAGATATACCCCAAAAACCCCCCAGATAATAGGCCAGATATGTTATAACATCAGTTAACCAGGCTGAGTTAATGTATTTATAATCAGGCATTTCAACGGAAAAAGTGTTATTCATGAGGATTTGGCGATGTTGAAAAAAATATTCTCCGTATTTTAAATGCCAGCCTAAATCAGGGTCTTTTGGTATATACAAACAGAAGATAAAAATGAAGGAGTAGATAAAAATTCGTAGTAAAAATGGGGTCTTGACAAACTTCAAAAACTTTGTCATTGTTAAATCATAGCATGAAAAAGTTTCTGCCCAAGCTTTTTAAAGGTACTTCAGGTTTTACTTTAATTGAACTTTTAGTTGCTTTAACCATTGTCACTATTTTGGCTGTGGCTGTTTATGTTGCCCTAAATCCAGCCCAAAGATTAAAAGATTCTAAAGATGCCAGAAGAACTGCGGATATTGAATCAATACTAACAGCCATCCATCAATCAATTGTTGATAATAAGGGTACATATCCTACTAATATGCCTGCTGATGGTACTGTTAGACAAATAGGAACTGGAAATGCTACAGATTGTCCAGTATCAGTTGGCACAGATTGTAATACTACTGATATAACAGGATATGCTACTGTCTGTGCAGATTTAATGGCGGGTGGTCAAAATCTAAGCAACTATTTAGCCTCCATACCTCTTGATCCGTTGGGAGGATCAACTGCTAATGCTGTTAAAACAGGATATGCTGTTGGAAAAACTTCAGTTGGTATTGTCACTGTTTACGCTTGCCACACAGATGGAACCTCTGTCATTAAGGTTTCCAGATAACTCCTTTTTCTGCTAATATATTATTACTGCTATGTTTTCCTTAAACTCTAAAAGTTTAATTTTTATTAAAAAAGAAAAATTAGAGTTTTTTATGGGTAAAATTAGGGATGAGTTAATTTTTCCCCCCTCAACTGTTTCCAATCTGGAGATTTTAAATATGGAAGCTTTCGAAAAAAGTGTCAGTGATTTTTTAGCTAAATTTAAGCTTAAGAAAAATAAACTACTGATTGTTTTATCTGAGGATATGAATTTTCAAAAGGATCTGCCTAAAAATCTGGATGAACAGTTAGAAGTCAAGGTCTCTGAATTTTTAAATACTGTACCTTTTGAGCCAGGCAAAATTGCCTTCAAAAAAATAGAGAAAGGTGAAACAGTGGAAATGTTTGCTGCCAATAGAACTTTTTTCAAAGTAATACAAAAGGTGGCTACAGCTGCCGGAGCTCAAATTTTAGGGATAGTACCGCTTTCAATTTTTAAAGAAAAGTATGGGTTGGGAACAGAACTTGATGAAGGTGGAGCTAAAAAAATTCTCTCTGACAAAAAATTAATTATAGCCGGAAATTTTCTGTCTGAGGAAGAGGGTCATATTGAGCCTGCCAAATTAAAATTCTCCAGGGTGCTGGTGATGATCATAATTTTTGGGGTATATGGGGGTGGTGGAATTATGGTATTGGGAATTTTACTGGGTTTGATAGAGAATCCTTTTCCCTTCCTGCCGTTAGGGCCCGCCTTAAAGCCCCCTGTTCAGACCCAGGAGGTACAACCTAAAGTTTCTACTAATGAGGCGACTGAATCAGCCTCAGAGGCCACTGAATCTGCCAAAATTAGTAATCCTGATTTAAAAATCCAAGTCCTTAATGGATCAGGCATTGCTGGGCAAGCTACGGCTGTACAAAAGCAAATTACTGATTTGGGCTTTGCCAGTGTGGAAATAGGCAATGCTTTAGGAACAGGTTCTACTGATACTACGGTGGTTTTTTCACCTAAAGTTACTACTTCTGATCGGGATATCATAAAAAAAGAGCTGGAAAAAACTTTGCAAAAAGTTAATACCCAAGAGGGTGCAGAAGATGCAGAATTTGATGTAATCATTACCACCGGCAGCTATTCTTAAGAAGTTAATTTGCTTTTTTAAACTCTCTATGCTAGAAAATGGCTGATGAGTTTAGAAAAATATCCGGCTGAAGGGGAAATAGCAAAAGATCCTGTTTTTGGTAATTTATATACTGCCAGAAATTTGCAAGAAGCATTACGGGGTGGTGAACAAGTTAGAACAGAATATCAAGAAACTCTTAGAAAGCTTCATAATAATAAAGTGCATTCAATTATAGCGCTAAAGGAGCTTATAATTGAGGATAGTGTGGGAGCTAGTGATCTTGTTGAAGCTTTTATATATGTTCCTAATCTTCGGCACAGTAGAGAAGCCGGCGTCTCAAGATTAACAAGAAGAATAATAATTTTTGATGATTCTGGAAATTGTGAGGTTACAGTCCATAAAAATGTAACAGCTCCTCTAACAGAGCTAAAAAATGATTGGTATTCTGATGTAATTTTACTTGGCGTTTATCATCCAGACGCCAGTTCTTTTTCTCTTACCCATTATCTTCATGGGCATGTACCAATAACTGAAATTAGACAAAGAGTACTTTACCCCAAAAAACCCTAATATTAAACTACGTTCCCACATCTCAAGTGGGAAGCTAGATTGTAAATTCCATCTCAAGTGGGAAGCTAGATTGTAAATTCCGCTAAGAATTCCTCTATTTGTGCTTGAGAGATACCAAGAAGCCTCAGATCTTTTAGGTCTTTTGGTCTGGGAGGTGCAATGTGTAGAGGTGTACTATGTAAATCAACTGATTTACTAAATGTTAATGCTAGAGCATCAAGAATATAGACTGGTCTTCCATTAAATTGTACTGGGGTTGAATGACTAAAAAGAATCCTAATATTAGGTTCACTACCAGGAATTCTACGTGATTCGAGCCAGCGTTTTGCGCTTTTGGAAGGGGTTCCTGCAAATTTTTTCTCTGTCTCACTATCTTCGCTTCGAAGTACTAAATCTACATCCTCTGGAATTTGTCTTGTAGGTATTAATAAATGTACCGCTACCCCACCTTCTATAAGGTATTGTAATTGTCCATTTTCAACTTGTGGAAAAATAGAAATTAAAAGATCTAGAATTTTATCCCAGGAGGGTTGAGGATTTTCCCTATATAATGCTTCCAATGAAGGATGCCTTGGATAGACTATTATTGGTGGGAGTTCTTTCATAAGTTGAATTATACAATAATTCATGCATTTTCTTCGGGTCTTCTTAGTGGTAAAATGGAATTTTGTCCCAACGTCATTCCTGCGAATGCTCGCTTCGCGAAGCGAGCAGGAATCCAATTAATAAAATCACGTTCAGAATTGGATCCCCGCCTACGCGGGGATGACGAAAGGAAGAATATTTTATGGCAAAGTTTATGATAGTTTCTGACTTTAAACCTACTGGGGATCAGCCACAGGCTATTGAGAAGCTGGTGAGTGGATTAAATAATAATGAGAAACATCAAGTTTTGCTTGGTGTGACAGGTTCTGGAAAAACTTTTACCATGGCCAATGTGATCCAAAAAGTCCAAAGGCCTACCTTAGTTATTTCTCATAACAAAACTCTTGCAGGGCAGCTGGCTCAAGAATTCAGGTCCCTTTTTCCCAACAATGCCGTGGAATATTTCGTTTCATACTATGATTATTACCAGCCCGAGGCTTATGTGCCTCAATCAGATACTTATATAGAAAAAGAGACAGAAATTAATGAGGAAATTGAAAAATTAAGGCTTTCCACTACTACTTCTTTGATGACCCGAAAAGATGTGATTGTGGTGGCCTCAGTATCCTGTATCTATAACTTAGGTTCTCCTGTTGAATATGGCGGAGCTATTTTGGAGCTTAAAGAAGGGGTAAGATCTGGATTCCAATCCATTTTGAAGATGTTACAGAAAATGTATTACTTGCGGAATGATTTAGATTTTAGAAGATCTACTTATAGAGTTAGAGGTGATACATTGGATATTTATCCTTCATACGCAGATTCTGCTGTTAGAGTAGAGTTTTTGGGGGACAAGATTGAAAGAGTATCTCATCTTGATCCTTTAACTGGAACAGTTACACCTACTTCCCAAACTTTGACTATTTTTCCTGCCAAACACTACATTACTTCTGAGGCCAGATTTGAAGGAGCTTTAAAACAGATTCAGGAAGATTTGGTGGCCAGATTAAAACAGCTTAGGAAACAGGGAAAACTGTTGGAAGCTCAAAGATTAGAGCAAAGAACTTATTATGATCTGGAAATGATCAAAGAGTTTGGATATTGTAATGGAATTGAGAATTATTCCAGGTATTTTGATGGAAGAGCTCCAGGTGAGTCACCTTTTACTTTAATGGAATATTTTCCTAAGGATTTTTTACTAATTATTGATGAATCACACATTACTCTTCCTCAAATTAGGGGTATGTATAATGGTGACAGATCCAGAAAAGAAACCTTGGTTGAGTTTGGATTTAGGCTTCCCTCAGCTTTAGATAATAGACCGCTAAAATACGAGGAATTTCAAAGGAAAATAAATCAAGCTATCTATGTTTCAGCCACTCCTGATGAGTATGAATTGAGTTTGGCTGGGGCTCACCTCCGAGGTGAGGGCAAGGTGACATCTGGCACACACCTCGGAGGTGTGGTGGAACAACTGGTCAGGCCAACAGGGATCGTAGATCCACAAATTTCTGTTAGAGGAACCAAAGGACAAATTGATGATGTGATCAAAGAGGTAGAAAAACGCGTGGAACGTGGAGAGCGAGTCTTGATCACTACACTTACCAAAAGAATGGCAGAGGATCTGACTGACTATTTGAAAGAGAAAGGAATTAAGGTGAACTATTTACATTCAGATATTGAGACATTAAAAAGGTCTGATATTTTACAATCTTTAAGATTAGGGGAATTTGATGTGATTGTGGGAATTAATCTTTTAAGAGAAGGTTTAGATTTACCAGAAGTAACTTTAGTCATAATCTTAGATGCTGATAAAGAAGGATTTTTAAGATCAAAAACCTCACTTATACAAACCATGGGCAGAGCTGCTAGAAATATTGGAGGAGAGGTAATTATGTATGCAGATAATGTGACAAAGTCTATGAAAGCTGCTATAGAGGAGGTGGATAGAAGAAGACAATACCAGGAGGAATATAATAAAAAACATAAAATAAAACCTAGAAGTATTGAGAAAGCTTTAAGGGAAAGGTTAATTGAGCAAGTTGAAGAGTTAGAAGAGCAATTGGGTAAAAAAGAGTTAAGAGTGGAGGATATTCCACCAAAAGAAAGAGATAAAATGTTAAGAAATTTAGAAACTCAAATGAAACAAGCAGCAGAACTTTTGGATTTTGAGGAAGCAGCAAGACTTAGGGATCAAATTAAGGAGCTAAGTTAGGAGTTGCTTTCGCAGGGTCGGGAACAGGAAGCTGATTTACAAAGTCCCTTATTTTCCCCCAATTATTTTCCTTTAATAGTCCACCTAATTGTTGCAAATCACTACCTGATATGAACCATGCTCTTCTTAATGATTCATTTAGTCCAGGTGCCCTCTCCCCTTCATTTTTAATGAGCTCAGTTATAGATTGGAACATGGCATCTGCATTGGCTTTAGGATTTTTTTGATTAATTAAGACTTGCTGAAGAGTAATCATGGCAAGCAAGTCTTGAGTTTCAAAATGGATACCTTCTTTTTGTTCTGCCTCAGCCATATAAAGTAATCTTATACCCCTTTAAAAATCTTGTCAAATACCTCATAATATGGTCTTTAAAGATTCAAGGGCTTCCAAAATCTTGCAAAAGAGATTATAATATCCCAGTCATTTTTCGGGAATTTTTCGTATGCCTATTGACAAAATTATTATCAAAGGTGCTCGTGAGCACAATCTTGGCTTTTGATACCCTATATGCTGAGGGGCAGAGAAGATATGTTGAATCCCTTTCTGCTTATGCCAGGCAGTTTTTGGGGGTCATGGATAAGCCTGATGTAGATTTAATTGAAGGATTATCTCCTGCTATTTCTATTGATCAAAAAGGAGTTTCACACAATCCCAGATCTACTGTTGGAACAACTACTGAAATTTATGATTACTTAAGGCTACTTTTTGCCAGAATTGGCCATCCTCATTGTCCTATTTGTGGCAGGGAAATTAGTAGGATGAGTGTGGAACAGATTGTGGAAATAGTCATCAGTAGTCAGTCATCAGCTATCAGCAAGAAGGGGAGAAGAATCATGGTTTTGGCTCCTGTTGTTAAAGATAGAAAAGGGGAGTACTCCTCGCTTTTTGAAGATTTAAGAAAGAAAGGTTTTTCTAAAGCCAGAGTTGATGGGCAGATTAGGGATTTGAGTGAGGATTTTGTATTGATTAAAACTAATAAGCACACTATTGATGTCGTAGTTGATCGGCTCGTGTTAGAGTCTAGAGTCAAGAATCTAGAATCTAGTGAGACACAATATAGACTCTCGACTCTAGCGACTAGACTCTCACAAAGTATTGAAACAGCAGTTAAATTAGGTGAAGGATCTGTAATAGTTTCTGATGTTTTAGATGCTTCTTTAGAATTTCCCCAGAGCCCTAAAAAAATGGAAGATCACCTATACTCTGAAAGATTTGCCTGTCCTGTTGACAATATAGCTCTATCTGAGGTTGAGCCCAGATTATTTTCTTTTAATTCCCCCCACGGAGCTTGTCCAACATGCTCCGGATTAGGTTCTCTTTTAGAGATTGATCCGGAAATGGTCTTAAACCCAATTTTATCCATTGCTGAGGGTGGAATTTTACCCTGGCAAAAATTAGCCACTCATGAAACCTGGTTTTCCAGGCTAATTGAGGCAGTGGGTAAGGAATATGGCTTTGACTTAAACACCAGATTAGGACAGCTTTCAGATGAGGCTAAAAAAGTGCTTCTACATGGTTCAGGAGACGATGAATTCAGAGTGGAAGGTAGAAATAGACAAGGCAGATGGACCTCATTTTATTCTGAATTTCAAGGCTTAGTTCCATATTTAAAGCAAAGATACCAAGAATCTGAATCAGATTATGTCAGAGCAGAAATTGAAAAATATATGTATAAAGAAACATGTCCCAAATGTAAAGGGGCTAGGCTTAAAGATGAGGCTTTATCAATCACCATTGATGGTTTAAATATTGCTGAGGTGACCACCCAATCTATCAACGAAGCTTTAGATTGGATTGCTCACCTCCGAGGTGAGGGCAAGGTGATGTCTGGATCACACCTCGGAGGTGTACTCTCGGAACGAGAATGGCAAATTGCCACCTCAATTGTCAAAGAAATTAAAGCTAGATCACAGTTTTTGATTGATGTAGGTTTAGATTATTTAACTTTAGATAGACCCTCTATGACTTTGGCAGGAGGGGAGTCACAAAGGATCAGATTGGCCTCTCAAATTGGTTCAGGGTTATCTGGAGTTTTATATGTTTTAGATGAACCCTCAATTGGTTTACATCAAAGGGATAATGCCAGGTTGATTGATACTTTAAAGAGACTGCGGGATTTGGGACGGAGGGAAAATTGTCGATACTGGAACCCCTGACCAAATTAAAAAGAGCCCAGCCTCTTTAACAGGTCAATATTTATCCGGAAAAAAGCAGGTGAGAGTTAATGGAGAACTGAGAAGACAATATGTGAACATGGGACATTTAAAAATTAAGGGAGCCTCTCAGCATAATTTAAAAAATATCAATGTAGATTTTCCTTTGGGACAATTTATAGCAATCACTGGAGTTTCAGGTTCAGGTAAATCAACTTTAATTCATGATATTTTATATAAAGCTTTAGCTCAGAAAGTTTATAAAACTAAGGAAAGACCAGGAGCTCATAAGGAATTGGAAGGTATGGAGTATGTGGACAAGGTGGTTTTAGTTGATCAATCACCAATTGGTCGGACTCCCCGCTCAAATCCAGCCACCTACACAGGCGCTTTTACTTTTATCAGAGATTTATTTGCCCAAAGTCCTGAGGCTAAAATCAGAGGTTATGGACCTGGCAGATTTTCTTTTAATGTCAAAGGTGGCAGGTGTGAGGTTTGTGAGGGAGAAGGACAGCTCAAAATTGAGATGCAGTTTTTACCGGATGTGTATGTGACTTGTGAGGCATGTAATGGTAAAAGATATAACAGAGAAGCTTTGGATATTCATTTTAAAGAAAAAAATATCTCAGATGTTTTAGAAATGACTGTGGAGGAAGGGTTAAAGTTTTTTGAAAATATTCCTAATTTAAAAAATAAATTACAGGTGTTAAATGATGTGGGGTTAGGTTATATAGGGTTAGGTCAGCCAGCCCCAACCTTGAGTGGTGGTGAAGCCCAAAGAATAAAACTCTCTTCAGAGCTGTCCAAAAGACCAACAGGACACACAGTTTATATTTTGGATGAGCCCACCACTGGTTTACATTTTGCGGATATAGAAAGGCTTTTGACCATTCTAAGAAGACTGGTTAATTTTGGGAATACGGTCATAATTATTGAGCATAATTTAGATGTGATTAAAAATACCGATTGGGTCATAGACTTAGGCCCAGAAGGTGGGGATAAAGGAGGGCAAATTATAGCAGAAGGCACTCCCCAAAATATAGCCAAAATCAAATCTTCATATACCGGTCAATATTTGGCAAAAATACTCTAATTAGATTCATAACTCCTATTTTGTTACAATATGGGGAATGTTTAAGAAGCTTTTCAGCCAAGTTATGAGTTATTGGTTATGGGTTATGAGTGTCTTATTGTCTTTACTCATAACTCATAACTCATCACTCATCACTCCTGTCTATGCTGCTGAGGAGTTTGCTACCTCATATGAGGTGGTTTATGACATTACCGAAGATGGAATAACCACAGTTACTGAAAAAATTACCTTAATAAATTTAACTTCTCAATATTACGCCAACCAATTTAAGCTGACCATTGGTGCCACCGAGGTTTTTGATGTCAAAGCCTCTGATGATGCTGGTGTCATGGAAGTCAATACCAAAAAGGAAGAAACTAGCACCTCTATTGAGGTTAAGTTTAACCAACAGGTGGCAGGTCTAGGTAAACAATTGCCCTGGACTTTACAATTTAAATCCAAAGATTTTGCCGAAAAAGTGGGAAAGGTTTGGGAAGTGAGAGCTCCCAAAATTTCCTCCAGCACCAATTTGGAGTCTTATAATCTGACCATTGCAGTTCCCCAAAGCTTTGGTGAACCAACCCTGATTACACCTAACCCCAAAAGCCAAACCAGCTCCACAGGTAGGCTATTTTTAACCTTTACCGAGGACCAGATTACCCAATCAGGAGTTTCTGCCAATTTTGGTACTATCCAGCTTTTTGATTTTGATCTGACCTATCATCTGGAAAATGACAATTTAGTACCCATCTTAACCAATATTGCTCTGCCTCCTGATACTGCTTTCCAGGATGTCATTTTTCAAAGGATTGAACCTAAGCCAATTAATGTCTCGGTTGATGAGGACGGCAATTATTTGGCCTGGTATCGACTAACCAGAGGCCAAAAATTGGATATTCAAGTAGTTGGTTCAGCCAAATTATATAGTAGTTCCAAAGTTAAAAATCCTATCTTAAGCGATGATCTCAAAAGAAAATATACCCGAGCAGACAAATATTGGGAAAGGGATAATCCCCAAATAATCTCCTTACTGACACAAATCCTGGGTGACACCCCTCCTGCCACTACATCAGAAAAGGCCAAATTAATTTTTCGCTATGTGGTCAATAGCTTAAAATATGATCAATCCAGACTGACTGACGATATTGAAAGATATGGAGCAGTGACTGCTTTAAATAATCCTACTTCTGCGGTTTGTATGGAATTTACTGATCTGTTTATTGCCCTGTCCCGGGCAGCTGGCATTCCTGCCAGGGAGCTCAATGGTTTTGCTTACTCAGCTAACCCAGCCTTAAGACCACTTTCTCTAACCAAAGATATTTTGCACTCCTGGCCAGAATATTTCGATGAGAGAGTCGGTTGGGTCATGGTAGACCCCACCTGGGAAAATACCACTGGTGGGGTAGATTATTTTTCCAAACTTGATTTAAATCATTTTGTTTTTGTCACCAAAGGTTTATCTTCCATTCAACCGATTCCAGCCGGCTCTTATAAATACAGTGGGCAAGACAGCCGAGATGTCAAGGTGGTTTTATCTGATAAGGATTTTTTGGGGAAGGCCCAGATTAATGTGGAGGTTGAAGCTGCGAACCCCCTTCTGTCAGGTTTTGGAGGCAAAATAAAAGTTAAAATCACCAATCTAGGCAATGCTCTTTTTTCTTCTACCCCTTTTTCTTTGTCGAGTTCCCAAATATCTATTCAGTCCCACCAATCCTCAACCACTGGCCCTATACCTGCTTTTGGGACTGCTGAATTTGAATATAATGTCAAAACCAAATCATTATTTGATTCTTTTGATGATAATTTAGTGGCTTTAGTCGGTGGGCAGAAATTTGAAAACCCCATCAGTGTTAGGCCTTTTATTCTCTTTCAAAGAGTACCCCTAATTATTTTCTCCAGCTTGATAGCTTTGATGGTGGTCCTTTATTTAACCATTCTTTTGGTCTTTACCTTAAGAAAAAGACACCTTTGGATATTTAGACCCAAATGATCCCATCTTTTATTGATAAATCCAATATTCCACATAGAAGTGGTGTCTATATTTTTAAGGATAATAGGCAAAGTGTTATTTATGTGGGAAAAGCGATTGATTTATATCATCGAGTAGCCTCATATTTTGGCAATCATAGTGGTGATGTAAAACTAACAAATTTGGTAAGTAACATTTCTTCAGTGGAAACCATTATCGTGGAATATGAACTGGAAGCCTTAATTTTGGAGGCCAACTTAATCAAAAAATACCTACCTCCTTTTAATGTTAGTTTAAAAGATGATAAAGATTATCTTTATATTGGTATTACCAAAGAAGATTTTCCCAAAGTCATTACATTAAGAAAACAAGATTTAAAAAGGGTTAAGAAGTTTTTTGGCCCCTTTCCTTCTGCGAGGACCGTTAGAGACACACTTAAGCTGTTGCGTCGGGTCTTCCCTTGGTGTGCCAATCCACCTGGATTAAGAAATAGATACTCAAGACCTTGTTTCTATTACCATATAGGTTTATGTCCTGGTGTATGTGCTGGATTAATTACTAAACAAGATTACCAGAAAACTATTAGAAGATTTGCCTTCTTTTTGGAGGGGAAAAAAGAGGAGCTGGTAGAGGAGTTATTTAGAGAAATGGCTGAAGCAGCTAAAGAAGAAAAGTTTGAAGAAGCTTCTAAAGTCAAGAAAATGCTTGATGGTATCAATTATCTTCTCCAGCCAAATAGAGCTCAGATTTATTTGGAAAACCCTAATTTTTTACAGGAAGAAAACAAACAAGCTCTAGTTAAACTTCAGAAGGATCTTAATTTGGAAAAATTACCGGAAAGGATTGAGGCTTATGATATTTCTAATATTCAAGGTAAAGACGCAGTAGGATCAATGGTAGTTTTAACAAATGGTGAGATTGATAAATCTCAGTACAGAAAATTCAGAATCAGAGTGGCCGGAAGACCAAATGATGTAGGTATGCATAAAGAGATGATCAGACGTCGTTTAAACCATCCAGAATGGCCAATGCCTGACTTAATCTTAGTAGATGGAGGAAGGGGACAGGCAAGAGCTGTAAAATTACAAATTACAAATTACAAATTGAATAACCTGCCTTTGGCAGGACAAATTCCAGTTCTCGGCTTGGCCAAAAGAATGGAGTGGTTGTACCCACCTGAGGGTGAAGTGATCAAACTTTCCAAAAGAAGTTTAGCATTGAAACTATTGCAAAAAATTAGAGATGAAGCTCACCGTTTTGCTGTGACCTTCCATAGAAAGTTACACCAAAAATCGGTTATACTGGGATTGTAAGGTATATGAGGACTCTTTTAAGGTATTTTTTAATAAATTTTGCCTCTCTTTGGGTAACTACCAAGATTTTGCCGGGATTAACCTATACAGGAGGATTGAGAACGCTCATTTTGGGAGGCTTGGTTTTTAGCATTATTAATTTTTTGCTGATTCCCCTACTGAAAGTGTTACTACTACCTCTAAATTTATTAACCTTAGGTTTGTTTGCCTGGCTAACCAATGTACTGGCTTTATATGCTTTAACCACGGTGGTGGCTGGGTTTCACTTAAGACCATACCATTTCACGGGATTTGTCTATAATGGCTTTACCATACCAGCTGTTGATCTGTCCACCTTTTGGGTGGCTGTAGTAGCCTCATTAACCATTGGTCTAATCACCCATTTCCTCCAGTGGTTGAGCCATTAGCATCATGATATAATCCATTGATACGATGAAGCCTGTTATTTCATTTATACAGATTATCTTGGGTGTTTTACTGATTTTGGTAATTATTATTCAGCAAAAAGGCACCGGCTTAGGATCAACTTTCGGGGGAGAACTTGGCTTTTATAGAACTAAAAGGGGAGCGGAGAAGATGTTATTTTATGTAACCATTATTTTGGCTGCCGCCTTTATCCTGTTATCTTTGGTAGGACTAATTGTGAGATGAAATTTCCCAGGCTTTCAGCCATTAGGCTGTCTTTTTTAATAGTCATCCAGCTAGTTAAACGAAAAAAAATTTGGTTACTGGCTATTTTAGGATTAGTGATTGTTCTAATTTTGGCGGTACTGGTAGGCATTTTTTCCCCTAAACAGATTTTAAGAGAAGGGATGGTAGGTACTTATCAGCAACATGATTTACCAGTTGAGATTGTCGAGCTGGCCTCGGATGGTTTGGTGGAAATGGATGAGAATGGTCAGATCCAACCTAAACTGGTGGAAGGTTGGGATGTTAATAATGATGCCACCATTTTCAAATTTAAATTAAAGCAAGGGGTCCGCTGGATTGATGGAACTGACATTAAATCTGAGGATTTGGCTTTTGATATTGCCAATACTGAGGTGACTTATCCTGATAGCCAAACAATCCAGTTTAAACTTAAGGAAGCTTATTCACCTTTTCCTTCTCTTTTGGTCAGGCCTGTTTTTAAAAAAGGCACCCTGATTGGAACTGGGCCCTACAAAATTACCAAAGTGGAAAAATCCAGGATATTTATTACCAAGCTAAGCTTGGATCCACAAATTAAAGATTTACCTCAAATCCAGGTCCGATTTTATCCTAATGATAAGGTGGCCTTGACTGGTTTTAATGTGGGAGAGGTGCAATCTCTTTTGGGAATTCCCAATCCGGATAATTTACAAAATAATCCCCAGCTTAAGCGTAAACAGATGGTTGATTTTAAAAAGATTGTGACTATTATTTATAATACCCAAGATCCTCTCTTATCATCTAGATCTTTGCGTCAAGCTCTCTCTTTTCAGGCTCCTCTGGTGGAAGGAGAGGATGTGGCTAACAATCCTTACCCTCGCTCCTGGTGGGTTTATGCAGAGGATGCCAAAAAATATTTGAATAATCCAGAGGAGGCCAAAGAAGCTTTGGAGAGGGCCCAGTCTTCTCTTTCTGAAGAACAACTCAAAGGGGAACTGATTTTAACCACCACTCCCAATTTGGAGGAGATGGCTAAGATAATTGTGTTAGCCTGGAAGGGATTGGGGTTTGATGCCAAACTTCGAATTGAATCAGGAATTCCCCAAAACTTCCAAGCCCTTCTGATTACCCAAAGTATCCCAGATGATCCTGATCAATATTTTCTTTGGCACTCCTCTCAAACTAAGACCAATCTATCCAAATATTCTCAAGCTAGAGCGGATAAGGATTTAGAAGATGGCCGGAGGGTAATAAACGAGGAGGAACGTAAAAAAATCTATCATGATTTTCAAGCAACCATTTTGGAGGATGCCCCGGCTACTTTTTTATATTTTCCTAAATATCATGTGGTATATTTAAAAAAGGTAGAAAGTCTTTTAGACAAAGTTTTAAACATGCAGCTTGCCCTTTAATATGTTAAGAAATGTTGAGAGGATGATGGGGATTATGCAAAAGGAGATGGGTTTATCTTCCGTTCATATTAGATTTAAACCTATTTCTCAGGAGCAAGTTACAGGTGATGGAGGAATTATTGGACATCATCTAATTGGTATCTCTCGCCTGGATAGAAGAAGCGGAACTGCAACACTGTATTTTACGGAATTTCCAACAGCTGAAACAATCAGACATGAGTTAGTCCACTTACGTTGGCCATATAGAAATAAACCTGGTGACCATCGTTTAATAGATGAGGAAACAGAACTTTGGGAAAATGGTGGGAGGAAATGGGTGACTGATTGGAATGGGTCTTTATGGGTAGCAAGTCAGAATATGTCAGAGGTGCTAGTTAATCTCCAAAGGTAAAGGCATAAATTTTAGTACTTTTGGTTTGAAATTCTAGTTTGAGTTGGTGATTTTCTTGATTGGGTAAGTTGACCAACTCATATAGTTTTGGTTCTGTTATTTTGGCAAAACCATTTGAAACATCCTGACCCTGGTTTGTTTCATTAACCACTTCTCCATCCAAATAAACCTTAATAGATCCCTCAACTGAGTCAGGAGCAATTACCAGGAAAACCTTTTTAGCGTTGAAATTAATTTCTAACATAGATCCTTTTTCAGATTCAGCATACTCATTTTGTATGTTCCAGCTACCTGAAAGAGCCCAGTAATTTGCCTTTAAGTCTGTGGGGTAGGAATAAATCTGAAATCCCGTAGTAGGGGACTGAGGTGATAAAAATCTCTCCAATCTGGCTAAACCTAGATAAGTTTCAGGGGTCAGTCTGCTTTTAGGTGTTTCATCTGGTAAGCTGGTTAGTGAAGTGTCAACTGTTTGTCCTGCTTCAGAGAGCAAAATTTGAATGGCTTGTTCAGTCTCCTCATATTTGCCTTCTCCAAAATGGATATATCTGACATTGCCTTGATGATCAATCAGATATTTGGCAGGCCAGAAGTGGTTATCATAAGCTTTCCAGGTCAGATAATTATTGTCTTGGGCCACTGGGTAAGTAATTTTGTATTGGGTGATGGCATTTTCCACATTGGTTGTTTTTTTCTCAAATTCAAACTCCGGGGTATGAACGCCTACCACTACCAATCCTTGGTCTTTATATTTTTCATACCAGGAGGTGACAAAGGGTAGCGTGCGAATGCAGTTAATACAAGTGTAAGTCCAAAAATCTATTAGCACCACTTTGCCTTTAAGATTTGCCATGGTGAGTGGTTCAGTATTTAACCAATTGATAATACCTACAAATTCCGGAGCCAAACCATAATTAGGTAGCTTGGAATCTGATGTTTTATCACCTCCCATGGGCTCCGTTGGAGAAAAGATGGTATTTTTGGGCATGTCTTCTTTCTCCCCAACTTTTAATTTTTTCAATTCGCTCTGAACAGCGGGATTGCCTTCTAATCTAAAGAGAAAATCAGAATAAGCAGGAATTGCATCCAAAAGTTGGGCCTGCAAGACCCGATCATAGCCGGTGAAGATGGCAATGGCAGTCAGAATCATAATGATGCCAAAAAATTGCTGGATTCTAGCTGTATAGGGTGAAAGGAGCCTGCTTCTGGTAAAGATGGTTGAGCCAATGGTGGCAAAGATAAAAAGAGGTATCCCAACTCCTGCCACATAGACTAAGGTGACCAAAATAATCTGCCAATTAACAGAAGTGGTGGCAGCCAAAGTGGCAATGGTGGCTAAAATTGGACCAGCGCAGGGTGACCAAACTAGGCCAAGAGAGAAACCGGTAATCAGCCCTGACCAAAAGCCAGTTTTAGGTGGTTGGTTAGGATCCTGCTGTTGAGTTGGGGCAAATTTGGAACTGAGTCGGGATACAAATCCCTCCAAAATTTGAGTCAATTTGGGAATGACTAAACTCAAACCCAGAAAGCTTATCACAATAACTGCAAAAAAGCGCAAAATATCCGGATCAAAAGGAATAATTTTGATAAGATAAGATAAGGTCAAGGTAAATAGAGCAAAACTAGTTATAATTCCCAAAGTAATTCCCAATGGTTTTCTTCTTCCACCAGAGGTGGTGGCAGATAGAATAATTGGTAAAAGTGGCCAAATACAGGGAGCAAAAATGGTGACCAGTCCTGATAAAAAAGCAAACAGCAGGAGAATAAGCATCACATATATTATAAGAACCTGATTCGCACTTCACAATGAGATATTATAGTTTGTGCCCGCAGAACATGTTAATTTTCCTTTGGAAAATTATACAATTTTACGAAATTCTTACTCTGTTTTGATTTATTTCTAATTTATTAATGATGTAATGTAAGTTGCCTGCTGAGTTGATAGATAGAGCGACCGACAGTCAATTTATAAAAGACTATAAAATACTCGCCCAATCGCTTCTTAAGCAGGTGGTTATGATTTTAAGTTTAGCAGATCGCTCCCGCAGGGGAGCGGTCTTTTTTAATCAAAGAGCTTTCCCAAGCTCCATCCTAAAGGTCTCTTGGTCCCAGGACAGTGATGATCTTGAGAATTCTTCTCCATTCTTTAAAATTATTTTGGTATGCTGATAGGGAACATTAAATTGTTTGGCTAAGTTTTCCTCATCTTGATCAGTTTCAGAATCATTAAAATTGACCCTAAAACCGATTACCTGATCAGAGGTAAGTCCATCAAATCCTTGATGGATAGCTGGTTCTTCCCCTCTACAAATTGGACACCAATTGGCATAAAAATCCAAAAGAATTATTTTTCCCTCAGATAGGGCTTTTTCATAATCGGCTTGGTTAAATTCCAAAAATGGAGCAGCCTTCCCTGCCAAGAGTTTACCTTGAAAACCAGGAGCAGTTTTGACAGATGCAGTGGCCTCATTTTTGGTGGATAGTGAGACAGGTGGGGTAGAGGTTTGATTGCGACTTAGCAAATAAAATCCACCTAAAACAAAGATGAGTAAAGCTACTCCTCCAAAAATAACATTTCGCATACATTTAAGCTTCAACCTTTTGAAAAAATTTGTCAAGCCTATGGTGAAATTAGTTATCTAAGTTAATTTTTCTGATTCTGATATTTTTGGGGGTGACTTCAACTAGTTCTGTATCATCAATATATTCAATAGCATTTTCTAAGCTCATTAGTTTTGGAGTATTAAAATGCTCAGATGTTCCCTCACCAGATGATCTGTGATTTGTTTGTTGTTTTTCTTTACAAACATTAATCCAAATATCATCTTCTCGGGAATTCTGCCCTATCACTTGCCCTTTATAAACTGGCTGTCCAGCTCCTACAAAAAGAGTTCCTCTATCTTGTGCACCTGTTAAAGCATAAAGCTTAGTTACTCCTGATTCATGAACTACCAAAGACCCTTGAGCTCTCTCAAATTTTTCCCCTGAGTCTTCTCTATATTCAAAAAAAGATGAGCTAATAATACCTAAACCTTTAGTATCTGTGATAAATTGACTTCTATATCCAAAAAATTCTTTGGTGGCAATTATAAATTCTAAAAAGGTAGTTCTATTCTCAGTATTCATATCTAAAAGTTGGGCATGTCTTAAGCCCATCTTTTGCATGACTGTTCCAGATAAAGCCTCTGGTACTTCAATGGCTACTTTTTCAAAAGGTGTGAAAGTTTTACCCCCTTCTACTTTTTCTATAACTTGTGGTTTACCAACCTGAAATTCATAACCTTCTCTTCGCAGTCTCTCAATTAAAATTGCCAAATGTAGTTCTCCTCTGCCAGAAACTATTAAATCTCCCAGGCTTCCATCTTCAACTTTTAAAGCTACATCAGCCTCTTGAGCTTTCATTAATCTATCTCTAATTTGTCTGGCTGTTTTAAATTCTCCTTCTTTACCACCCAAAGGTGAGGTATTTACTCCAAATCTCATCTGAACTGTTGAGGGCTCAATATCTAAAACAGGTAAGGCAATAGGATTTTGAGGATCTGCTATAGTTTCTCCAATGGTGATATCTGGAATGCCTGAAAGGGCAATAATATCTCCAGCTTTTGCCTCAGTTATATCCACTCTTTCTAATCCTTCAAAACCCATTAAAGAAGTTAATTTAAACTTTTTTATTTCACCATTTCTGTTAATATGGGAAACATCTTGACCAGCTTTGATTTCTCCAGAATAAATTCTGCCTGTGGCTATTCTGCCCTTAAAATTATCATAAATAGTATTAGTGATAAGAATTTGTAGGCCATTAGTTCCTACTGTGGAAGGGGAGGGGATGTGCTCTAAAACAGCATCAAACACAGGGCTAATACTATCCATTTTTGATAAATCTGGCTCTAGACCAGCTTTGCCAAATTTTCCAGAAGAATAAATAGTGGGAAAGTAAGCAGTTTTCTCATCTGCTCCCAATTCTAAAAATAAATCAAAAGTTTTGTTAATGACATAATTAATTCTGGCATCAGGCTTGTCTATTTTGTTTACTACCACAATAACTTTGTGACCCATCTCCAAAGCCTTTTTTAAAACAAATCTGGTTTGAGGCATGGGACCTTCTTTGGCATCAATTAAAAGTAAGGCTCCATCAGCCATTTTTAACACTCTTTCAACTTCCCCACCAAAATCAGCATGTCCAGGAGTATCAATAATATTTATTTTGGTGTTTTTCCAATTTACAGAGGCATTTTTGGAAAAAATAGTAATACCCCTTTCTTTTTCCAAATCATTAGAATCCATAATAAGCTCAGAAGATTCAGAAAACTGTTTTCCAAGCTTAGTTTTGGATTGGCGAAGCAAGGCATCAACAAGAGTTGTTTTGCCATGATCAACGTGGGCTATAATAGCTATATTTCTTATATCATTCATATGTTTACCATTTAAAAAACCGCCCTTATGGCGGTCCATTTAGCAGGTAACGTATCATACCATTTCCAGCTTCAGATAACAACTTTGTAGGTGAGAAGGTGATTTAGCATTTGATTTGAGCCTCCCAAATAGGTATCATAATAAATCTATGTTTGAAGTGCGTGGAGGAGAAAGAGCATTTGTGTATGATTATGATGACACTGTTTTTGATAGAGGAAGTATTGTTAGAGGTGGAAGTTCTCTTAAAACCAGACGAGCACTAAGTCAACCCAAACGAATTCCTTCTTTAAATACTATTCCAGTTCTTAATAGACAGGTAGTTGATGCCCCCATAATTAATCCTTTTGAGCTGATCTCATTTCTTTTCCACAGACGAAGAGGAGTTTTTCCTCAAGCAAGAGATGAAATAACTAAAGCTTTTGAGGCAGGCATTGATATTTTTGGAAATACTGGGCGATTAAATAAAAAGCCCTGGGTAAATATAACAGATCGTACATTAGAAAGGGGAGGAATAAGACCTTTTCTCCAAGGATCTTTCTTTACCCCAGTTGGTGTAAGAGTACTTATAAGTAAAATTGATGCATTAAGAGAGGTACAAAGTAAGTACGAAGTAGTTGATTATTTTGAAGATGATGAGGTTACAGCAAGGGGAGTAAAATTAGTTCTTCCAGAGGTGAATGTTCATATTGTTAGATTTGAGTCTAATAAAAGAGTTGTAAGTGATTTACTAAAATAGTTTTATTCTACAAAGGTTAATGCTGTGCCTTTTTTGTTGGCTCTGCCTGTTCTGCCAATTCTGTGAATATAATCATCATAAGTTTGAGGCAGATCATAATTTATCACATGAGACACATCTGGAATATCTAGACCCCTGGATGCTACATCTGTTGCCAAGAGGATATTTATCTGATCTGATTTAAAGCTTTGTAAAACTCTTTCCCTTTGGGACTGCCTTTTATTTCCATGAATACTACCTACTTTAAAACCTCTAAATTGTAACTGCTTATTTAATTTCTCAATTCCATGTTTGGTTTTTCCAAAAATTAACACCTTTTCAAATCCTTCTTTAATTAAAAGATCATGTAATTTATTTATTTTACTATCCCCATTTTGAACTCTGATCACATCCTGATCCACATTCTCAGCAGTATCTTGGATTTTTACAGACACAGTGACAGGGTTTTGGACAAAATATTGTAAAACTTCCCTTACCTTCGGAGAAATAGTGGCTGAGAAAAAGAGGGACTGTCTTACCTTTGGTAAAAAGCTGACAAAATATTTCACATCATTTATAAAGCCAATATCAACCATTAAATCAACCTCATCTAGCACAAAAATAGAAAAATCATTTAAATTTAACATTCTTCTTTGAATTAAATCTTTAAGTCTGCCAGGGGTACCAATAATAACATTAGGAAATCTTTTCAAATCACTGATTTGCCTGTGCATATTAGATCCACCAATAAGTAGAGCAGAATATATGCTCATATTTTTAGAAAAAGCTCTTAACTCATCATTAATTTGAACTGCTAATTCTCTAGTTGGGGTAATAATAAAAGCTCTTTTAGATCTATCCTGAAAAATTTTACTGATTATAGGTATTAAAAAAGCAGCTGTTTTACCAGTGCCAGTGTTAGCCAGACCTATTAAATCTCTGCCTTCTAAAATAGCTGGAATAGCTTGTTGTTGAATTGGTGTTGGGGTTATATAACCTTTTTCCTGGATGTTAATTTTTAAGGGATTTATTAAATTAAAATCAGAAAAAGTTTGTTGAAAAACAGTTTCTATCTCAGTTATTTCTTTAGCCTTTTTAATAAAGATATCTAGCTGTCCTTTTAACTTGCTCTCATGAGCACCTCTAGATTGAAATCTGGGTTTGTTAAAACCACCATTAGAAAAAGGTCTTCTGAATTTATTTTTAAATGAATCTCCTCGGCGGACCGAGGAGCGAAAGCCTTTAGGCTTATTTCTCGTAGAAAATCTACGCTCATTGTAATACATAAGTATTAAATTGAAAAAGAAAAAACTAATATTTGTAAATTAGTAGGGAGCTACATAAAAATGTAATCCCAAGGGGAAAATAATCTGTAGCTTAAAATTCTAAATCAACTATCTTTTAGTGTATCACATTTTATCCCATAAAGCAAATTTGGGGGCTTGACAAGGTAGTTATAATAGTAAGACTAATGCCCCACATTGCCCTAATTCCACTCCTTATAGTTATAACGTTAACCACAGGATTACTAACGATAGGAGGTCTAAAAGTTGATAAAGTTTCTGATACAAAAATTTCCAATCCACAAGTTTCTAGCTCACAAATAGAGGGAATTAAATCTGATCAAACAGAGCCTGAGAGGGTTTGTAAAATTATTTCAGGATTAAGATTTTGTTTTAAAAAACCTATCTCTCCAATCCGAACATCTTTTCCAGCTAAACCAAGGCCCTCTCCCAGCTCTTCACCCACTACTACACCAAGCAGTTCACCAACTTCCACACCCAAACCTACTTCAACCCCTACCAGTTCGCCAACAGCCACTCCTAATCCTCAAACAGGTGGGCCAGCTGCTATTGGGATGACTGTTGAATCTTCTAATTTAAGTTGGTGGAATGAGAGAGCCTCTTCATCAGATTTAATATTTGGCAGTATTGGTTTGCTTAAATCTGTACCATCTGCCAAAGGAAATAAAGTTTTATTTGTTGATCCTAACAATCCTACCTCTGGTATGGATACTGCTAAAGCTAATGGCTGGATAGTCACTTCAAATATAGAGGAGGTTGATGTTAATTATGTGATCTCTAAAGAAAAAGAACATTATCAATTAGCCAAGGATCGGGGACTCACCTTTGTTTTTGGACCAATGGGACTTCAGCTTAAAGATCATTATGCTGATCAAGATTATGCCCTTTTAAAAAATACTGATATTATGGTTTATCAAACTCAAGCTTTTCAGGAAGATTCCAGAACGTTGGGAGTCTCGGATTCTAACAGTTATGTTTCAGCTTACAGTAGTAAAGTGAGGGATTTAATTGGAAAAATTAAACCATATATTGTCCAAAAGAAAGTTTGGGTCCAAGTTTCTGCTAATCCACCTCGGAGTAGGTGTATAAATGCGGATAGACTCATCCAATACATTGATTCTATTAGCAGTGGAAGCAATGCTGCTGATGCCGTAGTGATTTTTGTCTCTCCTCAATATGATTCTCAGTGTTCGGAAAAAAGAATAGATGTTGCCAAAAAAGTGGTTGATCATTATAGATAATTCCAAACATCAGAGAGTTTTATTCATACTGATATTTTTAATCATAAAATACCAGTTTTACCAAATTCTTGCCAAGTATAGCCTGCTGGAAGCTTAGGAAGTCCACTATCTTGTTCAGTAGCCTTGTTGTGGTAAATATTAACTAATTAATTTGGTAGTTACAAGCATGGTAGAGAATTAGGAGATAAGTTGCTAAAATATACATGATTAATGGGCCGGTAGCTCAATGGTAGAGCAACTCCCTCTTAAGGAGTAGGTTCTGGGTCCGAGTCCCAGTCGGCTCACTAAAAATTAGAAAAAAATCAAAGCGGTTATTTTGCAAGGATTACTCTGTTTTACCTGTTAGGAGAGCATCAATAATATCATGAGGAAGAGCTGCAGCATTAAGTAAAGCTTTTCTGACTAAAGCTCCTCCATCAGATCCAATTTCATCTGCAGCTTTTAATGCTCCTTTAACAGCACTGGTTGCTAAATTTCCTGAATCTGCTCCAATATCACCTGCTGCCTCAATTGCACCTCTGACTGCAGAAACTGCTGTTTCTCCTACATCTCCTCCCACCTTTGATACAGCATGAACAGCTGTAGATGAAGCTTCTTCAGCAGCCTGGGTAGTATCCACACCCACATCTTTTGCTCCATCCACGACTCCTCTCACCAAGCCAGTCACTCCATCTGTAATAGATCCTCCGGCAGAAGACAGAGCTTCGACCCCTCCTGTGACTACATCAGAAACTGCCTGAGTTCCACTTGCAGCAACATCACCAGCGCCTTGAAGTGCTTTGACTATATTTTCTTTAGCTACATTTTGGGTAACAGACACAATATCTCCAGCACCAGAAATAAGAGAACTTAGGGAGTTTTTAACATCATCAGTTATATTTGACACTAATAAAAAACTACCACATTCCTAATTCTCTGTCAATGGCAGCTTACAATCTAAATTATGCTAAAATTTTTATATGTTACTACGGGAAAGACAAAGAGGAATAGAAAATATTTATCCAGATTCAGAACAGTTGAATCAAACTAGATGGGCTAAAATGCTTGGAATATCTATAAGTGGTTTACAAGCTGCAATGAGGCGAGGAGGGGTGGAAACGCGAATAGTTCACGGCCGCTATCATCCCTCTATACTCACTCGCGTAGAGGACTTTCCTAGCATTATACGAGGATTGATTTCTTCAAGGCGTCGAAGGGACCGTTATCTCTGGCCTGAGGTTGATACAACCAAAGATTTTCAAATTAAAGCTAGATCAGGTGCAATTTTAATTTATGAATATCCTCACTCTTGATTTTTGTCTGCTTTATCTATAACTTCTTGGGAATTTAATTCTTTAGGTCCTTGATCATCATTTGGCAATCCCACTGATTTTAAAGTTTCATCAATATCCTCAGTCTCCTCTGATGCATGACCTAAGGGAGAGGATTCATCTTGAAGTTCTTCATCAGCTTTTTGAGCATCTTCATGTTTTTGATCATCTGTTATAGTTGGTTTTGGCATTTTTTCACCTCCTTTTATGGTACCCCTGGAAGGAAGGTTGCTGCGCAATGCCTCCTTCGGAGGAACGAACCTTCAGCGCCCCTGGAGGGATTCGAACCCCCACAATGTGGTCCGAAGCCACATGGTCTATCCGTTAGCCTACAGGGGCAATGTGTTAATTTTACCAGATTCTTACTATTTATTTGTTTATTTATTAACTCATTGAAATATGATTCAAAAGCTAAAAGAAAGGGGGTGAGATTTATGGCCAGAGGTCGAAAGAAGACCAAGACAGAAGAGGAAGAGCTTCCAGAAAAAGAAGAAATGGAAGAAGAGGAACCAGTTTATCATGAGATTAGCCAAGACGATGAAGAAGAGGGTAAGGAGAAATAGATGGGATATGAGTTAAAGTGGATGAATGATGTGCAGACGGTTGTCCCGTTTGCACATCACCTATTGACAGACACCCTGTAGTCTGATTATGATTATTTCATAAGCTGCCCATCTTGCATGGACAACTCAACCACAAAAAACAACCAATTTCTTCAAAAATTTGAGATTTTTATCCTAATAAAAAGAAATAAGAGAGGGGGTGAACTCTAATCTTATTATGGAAGCAATTGGACTTACAGTAACAACTATAGTTACTACATCTTTAGCCAGATTTGGCTCATACCTACCACAGCTGATTGCCGGATTGGTTTTGCTACTGATTGGTCTGGCCATAGCTGCTATTTTAAAGGAGGCTGTTTTAAGACTGTTAAATTTTCTTAATGTGGAGGAATGGCTCAGTAATGTGACTGAGTGGTTTAATCAGATCAGAGATGAAAAGGCAGCCAGAGGCAGAATTTGGCCAAGACTTTTATCTGAACTGGTCCGCTGGACAGTAGTGATTTTGTTTTTAGTCCCAGCAGCAGAGGCTTGGGGACTTCCCAGAGTCACAGAGCTGTTAAATCAGTTCTTGCTCTATGTACCAAACGTTTTTGTGGCGGTGGTAATTGGCTTTATTGGACTAGTGGTAGCTAATTTAGTGTCTGAGGTGGTCAGACATGCTTCAAGAGGTTTGGGCAGCGCATCAGCCAATTTGTTATCAACCTTTGCCAGGTATGCCTTGTTTTTCTTCACAGCCCTGGTAGTTTTGAATCAACTGGGGATCGCGGCAGATTTGGTGAGGATTTTATTTACCGGTATTGTGGCCATGCTGGCCATAGCCGGAGGACTGGCTTTTGGCATGGGGGGACAGGAGATGGCCAGAAAGTTTTTGGCGGAGTTACAAAAGAGACTGGAAAAGTAGGGTTGATATTATCAGGTGCGACCTTGATTGAGGTGCGTCCTCAACAGATGCGAGTGTTAATTTTGGCTAAGGAGCTGGAGAGCTCCATATAATCCAGCTAAGTCACCAAGTTTAGCTGGAACTATATCTGGAGGATTTGGAAAGATGGTTAAAACATCTTTCAAGTATGATTTGACTTTATCAAGTGAAATACTCTTCATCACCGCTCCACCTAAAATCACCACGTCTGGTGACCAATGAACAATGGTGTTATTTAAACCAATTGCTAAATATTTGGTTACTTTATCCCAAATTGCCTGATCAGTGATATCTTGGCCTTTTTGGTGGTAATCTCTTCCTAAATAATAACCACCCACGTAGGCTTCAAAATGGCCTTTACCCCCACAATGACAAAGAACCCCATCAATTACAATAATTTGATGTCCTGGTTCAAAACCTAAAGAGTTTTTATCTATTTTTTGATCAACAACTCTCACCCCTCCAATCCCAGTACTAATAGTGAGGTATGCTACAATACTTTTTCCTATACCAGCACCAGATGTAGCCTCACCTAACCCTGCCATGGCAGTGTCATTTTCCAAGTGCACAGGAGAGTTAAGATTACTTTGAAGTGTTTCTTTTAAAGGTTTATTAACCCAACCATGAAGATGAGAGGTATGGGTGGCAATGCTTTTATCCTTGTTAAACACCACAGCTATTCCACCTGAAACAGCTTCAATTTTTTCTCCTGCACAAAGCTCATTAGCTGTTTGAGTAAGAAGCTTTATTCCTTGTTCAAAATCATCAGCAGGAGTTGGAACAATCCTAGTCTCTTTAAGAGTTTTGCCATCAGAGGATGTGGCAATCCTCATATTTGTTCCACCAATATCAAACACTAAATACATATAAAACTAGTTTACACAAATAATGGTTTTATGTATAGTGTACTCATGAAATTAGGATTTATTGGTTTAGGCAGAATGGGTGGTAATATGGTCCGAAAGCTTCTTGATGATGGTCATGAGCTAGTAGTTTGGAACAGATCTCCTGAGCCAAGAGTAGAATTAAAGAAAGAAAGGCCCATAGTTGAAATAGCAGATTCTATTGAGGATTTAGTAAAAAGATTGGAAAAACCAAGAGTAGTTTGGTCTATGGTTCTAGTTGGTGAACCTACAGAGGAAGTTTTAAGAGAAATAGAAAGATATATTGAGCAAAACGATATTATAGTTGAAGGTAGCAACGCCAATTATAATGACACTCAAAGAAGATACGAGTATTTTACAAAAAAGGGTATCAGATTTTTAGGAACTGGTGTTGCAGGTGGAATTTTAGGTCCTAAGGAAGGGTATGCAATTATGGCTGGTGGAGATAAAAGCGCGTATCAGCATGTAATTTCTATTTTAGATACTTTGGTTAAACCAAAAGCTGATCATGGCTATTTTGGTGAAGGGGGCGCAGGACACTTCGTGAAAATGATTCATAATGCCATTGAATATGGATATATGCAAGCGATTGGTGAAGGTTTCGATGTTTTAGCGCATTCACCTTATAAATTAGACTTGCTTAAAGCTGCTAAACTTTGGCAAAAGAGCTCTCTGGTATCTGGATTTATGATGGATCGCACAGTTGAAGTTTTAGAAGAGGATCCTAAGTTGGCAGGTTTGACAGGAGTTGTGGATGCAACAGGAGAAGCTTTATGGGCAGTGCAAACAGCCAAAAAATTGGGTATACCTGTTGAAATAATAGAGGCTTCCTTAAACTATAGAGCAAGATCGCAAACTAATCCTAAGATACAAAAATCATATACTGCTAGAATGGTTGCTGCTCTACGTCATGCTTTTGGAGCTCATGGGATTCACAAGAGAAAATAATTGCAAGGCTAAATTCTACAAAATTCCATGGATGGTTCTAACCATTTTCTTCCATCAGCCTCAATTAACTGATCAGCTTCTTTTGGTCCCCAAGAACCAACTTTATAAATTATGGGTTTACCCCGAACTTTAGAAAGGGGATCAGTAAAGGCCCACTGGGCTTCAACTTCTTGGGCATCATTAAAAAAGGTCTGATCTCCTCTGATGGTATCAACCAGTAACCTTTCATATGGATCAGGTACAAAATGTGTATGAGGATCAATTCTATAGCAATACTGCATATACTCTGGTTGTAGTTTTACCCCATGGCCAGGCAGTTTAGTTAAGATTTTTAAAACTACTCCCTCGTTTGGCTGAATTCTGTAAACCAAAATATTGGGTTCATCCCCGCTTTTTAGGTTTTTGAATAACCTGTTGACCGGATTTTTGAAGACAAGGGAAATTTCCGTGACATACTGTTTTAGTTTTTTTCCAGCTCTGATATAAATGGGAACATCTTTGAATCTGTCATTTTTGATAAAAGTTTTTAGGGCATAATAGGTATCGGTGGTAGAGTTGGAATCAACATTTGGCTCTTTGTTATAACCTTCATATTGACCAAATACCACTTTATTAGGCATTGGGACTAAACTTTTTAGAATTTTAATCCTTTCTTTGGTAACAGCCTCATTAGTAAAGCGCGATGGAGCATCCATGGTGGCAAAGGCCAGCATCTGTAGCTGATGATTTTGTCCCACATCTTTCAATGATCCAACCTGGTCATAATACCCACCCCTTCTGCCAATGCCAAAATCCTCAGTGGCTGTGATTTGAATATGGTCAACAAAATCTTTATTAACTAAAGGCTCAAAAATATCATTGGCAAATCTAAAAGTTAAAATGTTTTGCAAGGTCTCTTTACCTAAATAATGATCTAATCGATAAATTTGATCCTCTGTAAAATATTTCAGTAAGAGTTGATTTAAGGCTTTGGCCGAAGGTAAATCTGAGCCAATTGGTTTTTCAATCATCAGCCTGACCCAACCGCTGTTTTGCAAATTTAATTTATACTTTTGTAGATTTTCAAAAATATAATGATATAAATCTGGATATGTAGCCAGATAGTAGATTCTATTGTCATGTTTTAAATAATTCTGTAACTTTTTATATAATGCCGGATCTTGAATTTCACCACTTAAGTATTTAAGTCTTTTGCAAAGTTTACTGAAGATATCTTCTTTGATTTCATGTTGATGATGAACATTTTCTAAATGTAGAACCTTATGTACGTATTCTTTCAGAGTTTGATCAGACATTTCCCTTCTGGCGATGCCTAAAATAGTCATATCGGCAGGTAGAAGATTTTTTTCTTCCATATCATAGAGAGCGGGGATAAGTTTGATCTGAGCCAAATTGCTGGTGATACCAAAAATTACCAAGGCGAAAGATTCCATGGGAATAGAATATATCATATGATACAATTTCGGACAATGAATAATCTAAGAGAGCTAGCTAAGCTAGTTAGGTACTTTATCTTAATTTCCACCACTGAGGCAGGGTCTGGGCATCCTACCTCATCTCTATCCGCCACCGACTTGATGGTGGCTCTTTTTTTTGGAGGATTTCTTCATTTTGATTTGAAAAATATAGATAATGCCAATAATGATCGTTTAATTTTCTCTAAAGGTCACGCCTCCCCTCTTTTCTACTCAATTTATGGGGCAGCCGGTGCAGTTTCTGAAAAGGAGCTTCTGACTCTGAGAAAGTTTGACAGTCCATTAGAGGGGCATCCTTCCACGGAGTTTCCCTTTACCGAGGTTCCCACAGGATCTTTGGGTCAAGGTTTATCTGTTGGAGTTGGTATGGCTATTAATGCTAAATATCTGGATAAATTGGGATATAAAACTTTTGTACTATTGGGTGATTCTGAGATGGCAGAAGGATCTGTTTGGGAGGCAATTCAGCTGGCAGCATTTTACAAATTGGACAATTTGGTGGCAATTTTGGATGTGAACAGATTGGGACAAAGAGGGCAGACTATGTATGGACATGATGTTAAAGCATATCAGCAAAGAGTTTCCAGTTTTAGTTGGAAAACTATTGTAATTGATGGACATAATTTGGCTCAGATTAAAAGGGCGTATCAGCGAGCCTTAAAGACTAAAAATGTCCCTACTATGATTATTGCTAAAACTATTAAAGGTAAAGGATTTTCAATTTGGGAGGATAAAGATGGTTGGCATGGGAAGGCACTTCCTAAGGAGGATTTGGAAAGGGCTTTGAAGGAATTGGGTTATATAAATAAGAAACTTCGTGGAAAACTCAGCTTACCCACAAAGTCATCCCCGCTTTCGCGGGGATCCATAAATAATTGGATTCCTGCCTCCGCAGGAATGACAAACTATTCCCAAGGTGACATGGTGGCAACAAGAAAGGCCTATGGTAATGCTTTAGTAAGGCTTGCTCCCAAATATCCTGATATGGTGGTATTAGATGCCGAGGTGAATAACTCTACTTATTCAGAATTTTTTGCCCAAAAATTTCCCCAAAAATATTTTGAGATGTTTATTGCTGAACAAAATATGGTGGGAGTGGCTTTGGGACTTTCAAGGCGGGGCAAAATGCCTTTTATCTCCACCTTCGCCGCCTTTTTAACTAGAGCTTTCGATCAAATCAGAATGGCTCAGTATGCCAAAACTAATATTAAGTTTTGTGGTTCTCATGCAGGAGTTTCCATAGGGGAAGATGGGCCCTCTCAGATGGGATTAGAAGACATTGCCATGTTTAGGACAATTATGGGTAGTGTGGTGTTGTATCCTTCTGATGCTGTCTCTTGCGAAAAATTGGTGGAAGAGGCTGCAAAGCATTATGGCATGGTTTATATTAGAACCACCAGAAAAGATACACCTGTTATTTATTCTAATAATGAGCAATTCAAAGTGATCATGACCAGGTTACTATTTTGGGAGCAGGGATAACTCTTCATGAGGCTCTAGCTGCTTATGAGGAGCTAAAGAAGAGTAATATATTTGTTCGAGTAATTGATTTATACAGTATTAAGCCTTTAGATACTGATACCCTGAAAAAAGTTGCGAGAGAAACAAAAGCTATTATTACTGTAGAAGATCATCATTTAGAAGGTGGGATGGGGGAGGCAGTGGCCACAGCATTGGCTGGTGTAAATATACCTGTTATCAATTTGGCTGTTACCAAGGTCCCCAAGAGCGGTAAGCCTGCTGAACTTTTAGACTATGAGGAAATTTCAGCAGGTGCTATTATTGATAATGTTAAAAAGATCATTAAATGAGACCTGCAAATTTAAAAAGTAAAATATTTTTAGATAGTGGCGACACTGATGAGACAAAGCAAATTCTGGATGCTTTAGGTTTTTTGGATGGACAAACTACTAATCCTACTTTAATTGCCAAAAATCCCACTTCTCAAAAAAGACTGGCTGAAGGCAAAAAATTTAGTAAAGACGAAGTGTATTCATTTTACAAAGATGTGGTGGAGCAAATATTTAGTTTGATTCCCAATGGTTCAGTATCTGTAGAAGTTTATGCTGATGCGAATACTTCTTCAGAGGAAATGTTTATTCAAGGTAAGCGGATGTTTTTTTGGATTCCTAATGCTCATATTAAATATCCCACAATAAAAGCTGGATTAAAAGCTGCTAGTAGGTCAATCAAAGAGGGAATGAGGGTGAATATGACTTTATGTTTTTCTCAACAACAAGCTGCCGCGGTCTATGCTGCTACCAAAGGAGCTAAAAAGGGTGATGTGTTTGTCTCCCCTTTTGTGGGCAGGCTGGATGATAGGGGAGAAAACGGTATGGAATTTATTAAAAATGTTATCCAGATGTATAAAGGTAGTGATGGACATATGGAGGTTTTAACAGCCAGTGTCAGAAATTTAGATCATCTTTTATATGCTATTCAGCTAGGTAGTGATATTATCACCTCCCCTTTTAAAATCCTATTAGAATGGTCTGAAAAAGGATTACCAATGCCGGATGAAAATTTTACTTATTCACCTGATGGTTTAAAAAATATTTTATATGAGGAAATCAGTTTGGATAAAGATTGGTCAGAATATGATCTGTCTCATCCTTTAACAGATGCCGGAATTGAAAGATTTTCCGGTGACTGGAATAATCTCATTAAATAAGGATTTTTAAATAAGTATTAGTTGCTATCATTCCTACCTCGGAGGTAGGAATGAATGTGCACGTAGGGTTTTATCCAGTATTTTTTATTCAAGAAGCTTATGTTTAATTAATTCAAGCTTTCTAGCATAATCTACTTGATCTAGTACAAATTGTTCATATCTTTTGGAATTTTTAAATAATGAGATAACAACTTCCTTATTGCAAATTTTATCTTCTTGTAATTCAAGATAGGATACATATGATGACCAAGGATAGTCTCTTAAGTTTTTAACTAAATAGGAAGCAATTGGGTTTAGGTGTATATATCGTGATAAATGTATCAATTGTTCATCTGATTCCACTCTGACAGCCTTAAATTGTCCTTGGAAGAGTGGCCCAACGCGCTCATGACGTGTATTAAAGTACTTAGTATAGCTGTTAGAAACCTTATTAATGAATTCAGAGATTCCCTTTTCTTCGAGCTGCCGCAACATAAAGTGATAATGGTTAGGCATTAGGCAATAGCAAATTATTTCCACAATTCTTTTGTTCTTCTCATACTCAAAATCCTTAAAACGATTTAACTGAGAAAATTGAGGTTTGGGTCCCTGGAATTGGTAATAGTAGATCGTCTCTAAGAATCGATTGTAATCTCTTCGATCATCAAATACCGGCATCTTTGCCACTCCACGATTAAAAACATGGTAGACTTGGCCAGTGGCCAATGGAATTATTCGATAGGGCATAAATTCTACTAAACCACATATTACCCAAGGTGTCAATACATTTCCACCTCGGAGGTAGGAGTAAGTTTGGAGTATTGTATACTTAATAAATCTAACTAGAGCTTATGAACAAACAACAAAATTTGCTTAAGATAGTTAAACTGTGGAAGGTAAATCTTACCCCTGAGTACAGAGGATTTAGGTGTGCGGATTGTCAAAGATATCTTTATAAAGCATATCATCACTTTCTTGATTATGGAGTGTTTAAAGCTCCAGTTCATTTTTGTCATAAATGCCAGAAAAAATTTAGCCCAGCAAATGACATAAAGCATAAAATATTTACCTGCGATAATTGCGGCAGGAATTTATATAAAAGCTTTCATGTTTGGACAAAAAGGAATAAAAAATTAACTGAAGAGCACTACTGTAAAAGTTGTTGGAAAAATCTGCTAAGATAAAGATATGAATTTAGACCCCAACAATGTGGAAGGTTCAACTGGGATGTTAACCTTGCAGTGTGAGCAGATTTGGCAAGATATTCAAGCATTAGATTTTCCTCCGGATTTTAAAGATTGTCAAAATATAGTTCTTTGTGGGATGGGAGGGTCCGCATATGGAGGGTATGTAATTAATAGTTTATATAAAGACCAATTAAAAATTCCCTTAATTTCTAATAATGATTATGCATTACCATCTTTCGTTAGCCAAAAAACTCTAGTTATTTTGTCCAGTTATTCTGGATCAACAGAGGAGGTTTTATCATGTGCCCAAGAAGCTTTGGGGAAAGGAGCCAAAATTGCAGGCATAGCTGGTGGAGGTACACTGTCAGAATTCTTCAAATCCAATAATATCTTAAGCATAGTATTTGATCCCAAGCACAATCCCTCTGGACAGCCCAGATTAGGAACAGGTTATATGGTTTTAGGTACTATTGCTATTTTAAACAAAATTGGGGTAATTAGTGTTCCAGATGAACAAGTAAACCAAGCGATTTCTGAGCTGAAGACGGAGCAAGAAAATATTAAGAATATGGGTAGGGAGTTAGCAGCTAAATTCCAAGGATTTATCCCAGTGATATTTTGTGCCGAATTTCTGGAAGGCAATGCTCATATCTTAAGAAATCAGTTTAATGAAACAGCTAAAAGTTTTTCAGCTTTTTCTATCCTGCCTGAGTTAAATCACCATCTAATGGAAGGATTAAAAAATCCCGAAGATAAAAAATTAAAAGTTTTATTTATTACCTCCGAGCTCTATTCTGATAAATTAAAAAGAAGAGTAGAATTAACTAAAGATGTGGTGGAAAAAAATGAGGTGGGATATGAAGAATACCAAGTAATAGGGAGTTCCAAGCTTTCTCAAATGTTAAATGCTTTGTCTTTTGGAGGTTACTTAACTCTTTATTTAGCATTCCTGTATGGCCAAGACCCTAGTTTAATTCCTTGGGTAGACTATTTTAAAAAGCAGTTGGAGGGAGGTGAAAAAACTTGAATCAAAAAACATACAATCAAGTAACAGGGTTAATATTTTCTGTGGTGGCGGTGGTTCATATTTTTAGGCTGGCGAATCGCTGGGAGGCAAATATAGCTGGCTGGCCTGTTCCACTTTTGGGAAGTGCCTTGGCAGCTGTGGTAGCAGTATTTCTGGCCTATTCAGCATATAAATTGATGAAATAAGACTACTCATGTCTTAATGCTTCGATGGGATCTAGTTTAGCTGCCCTGATAGCTGGAGCGACTCCGAAGATTATTCCTACCAGCATGGAGAAGCTAAAAGCCAGGGCTACTGACCAAATAGGAACGGTGGTAGTGAAAAATCTGCCAATTATAAATGACAGGCCAATACCCAAAATAATCCCAATAATTCCACCAATCCCAGATAAAGTCACTGCCTCAATTAAAAACTGATTTCTAATATCAGAAGGTTTAGCTCCCACAGCTTTTCTTAGACCAATTTCTCTGGTTCTTTCTGTCACGGATACCAACATGATATTCATAATTCCAATCCCTCCCACAATTAAGGATATAGCCGCAATTCCTCCCAAAGCTGCTGTTAAAACCCCGGTGATTTGGGAGATAGTAGATAAAGTTTGTTCCTGTGTTTGAACAGTAAATTCATCCTCAGATAATCTTTTTCCCAAAATACCTTGGGCCCTTTTTTGTACATCCTTAACATCTTCAGCAGTCTTGGCAGAAATATAAATGGTATTAAGATTCTCAATACCAAATTGTCTTTCGGCCGAAGCAAAGGGTACATAAATAGAGTTATCAAAATCTATGCCAAAAACAGCCCCCCTGGGTCCTAAAACGCCAATCACAATATATTTTAATCCCGCCACATCAATAGTTTGATTCAAAGCTTTGCCTGAAGCAAATAGATTACTTTTAACTGTTGGTCCAATCACCGCCACTTTCTTGGAGGAATCAGCCTCAGACTGTCTAAAAAATCTGCCCTCTGTAATTTTAATGGAAATAACCTCTGGATAATTGGCCTCCACTCCGAAAACAGCTGCTCCCTTATCTGTTTTACTGCCATATTTTAAGGTAGCATTTCTTTGAATTGCAGCTGAAACATCCGCTTCACCATCTAATTTATTCCTTAAATTAATAGCGTCCTGGTAAACTAATCTGTTGGCCTGGACTCCGCCAGGGGATCTGGCTCCCCCAATCCTACCAGGGATAACAATCAATAGATTTGAACCTAAACCTTGAATTTGAGACGTAATAAAAGTTTGCAAACCGGAAACCAAGGAGATGAGCAAAATGACTGATGTTACACCGATCACAATACCAAGAATGGTCAGAAATGACCTCATTCTATTGGCAAGAATAGCAGTTAAAGCCGACTGTGTTGTTTCCAAAAAATCCATAGTTAGTGACTAGAGTCGAGAGTCAAGAGTCTAGATTTGTTTTCCTAGACTCTAGATTCTAGCGACTAGACTCTATTCTCCCATCCTTCAGCCTAATAATCCTCTTGGCATGTTTGGCAATATTTGCTTCATGTGTAATCATAATAATAGTTTTGCCTTCCCAATTTAGTTTTTGGAAAATTTTGATAATTTCCTCACCCGATTTAGTATCCAAATTTCCGGTTGGCTCATCTGCTAGAATAAGTTCAGGATTATTAACTAAGGCTCTGGCAATGGCCACTCTTTGTTGCTGACCACCTGAGAGTTGATTAGGATGAGATTGCAGCTTGTCTGCCAGCCCCACCTCATCTAATGCCTGTTTTGCTCTTTGCAGTCTCTCTGGTTTGCTCACTCCCGCATAAATCAAAGGTATGGACACATTATCCAAGGCAGAGGTTCTGGGTAAAAGATTGAAAGATTGAAAAACAAAGCCAATTTTTTGATTTCTAATTTCTGCTAATCTTTCTTCTTGGAGATGAGCTGTGTTTTGTCCATCAAGTTCATATATTCCTGAAGTTGGATGATCTAACAGCCCAATAATATTCATTAAAGTGGATTTGCCGGAACCGGAAGCGCCTATGATGGCTATGTATTCACCTTTTTTGACCACTAAATTAATACCTGCTAGGGCTTTCAGAGAAACTTCACCGCTGACATAGATTTTGTTTATATTGGTTAGTTTAACTAGGGTGCTCATCTTCCCCGAAAGAGACGAAGAATTCCCACGTCTCTTTGCTCATTTAAGTTAGATGGAGGATTAGGAATGACTTTATCACCCTCACTTAAGCCCTCTTTAATCTCAACTTCTGTATCTGACCTTATGCCGGTGACTACCTTTTTGGATATTGGTCCCTGGGGGGTTTCTACCACCACTGTATCATCATCTCTTAAAGCCTCAATTGGTATTACTAAAGTATTTTTAGCCTCAGATAAAATCACCTCAGCCTGGCCACTTAATCCCTGAATGAAGGTAATAGAAGAGCTCAATATAATTCTGACAGTGATGATGGTGGCACCAGAAGTGGTAGTTTTGGTAAAGGGAATAATCTGGGAAACCTCTCCTGCAAATGTTTGAGTGGGGTAGGCATCTAAAACAATTTCCCCTTTTTGCCCCACCTTTATTTTACCAATATCAGCTTCATCAATTTCCGAATCAAAATAAATTGTATCTGTGGTAGCAATTTTTAGGACAATATCTGTGGCAGAAAGTGTCTGGCCAATGATGGCGTTGACTTGAGTAATGATGCCCTTATCTGGAGAGACTATCCTGGTATCATCAAAAGAAATTTGGGCGCTTTTGACTCCTTCTTGTGCATTATCCCGGGCCACCTCGGCCGTAGTTCTCAGTTGCCGTTGAGTCATGGTTTCATTACTAGAGCCAATATTGGCAAATCCGCCCATGCCATATTGAAAAAGATGGATATCATCTATTACTTTATCAACTGTGGCTTGTTTATCCCTTAAGGTATTTTTAGCCTCATTTAAGGCAATCTGCTGTTGTCTGCTATCTGTTGACACCAACAGTTGTCCCTGAGAAACCTCATCTCCTTCCTTAACACCCAGATAGGTAATTTTACCGCCGCTTTTCACTTTCAGATCCAAGGAATTTTGACCAGTCAATATACCTGATGCAGAAACAACCTCCTTGATATCTGATCGTGCCACAGTGTAAAACTCAAAAGTATCTTGAGGCCTTCTGGGAAAAATGAAAAATCCCACCAGTGCCAAAATAATTAGCCCTATAATGATGAACCTTTTGTTAATTTTTCTTAACGCTTTGAGCCCATTTTTCATGCGTGGCGTATTGTATAATATTTATATATTGAAGTAAAACCCAGTTAAATTTATTAGAGGCCAGTTTTCTTAGTTTCTATCAGTTTGACAATTTGCTCAATAGTTTGATCCAACTTTCCCGGCACATTTACTATCACACGATCATAATTTTGTTGATATTTGTTCCAAATCAACTGGTCATCCCTCATTCTTTTATTGATTTCATCTTCTGGTAGATTTCTCTCCTTCAGTCTTTGCAAAATAACATCCTCTGCACAGGTGATAAAAATGACCATTAATCCTTTTAGAATTTTCTCAGCTGTTTCTGGTGGAAAAGATTGTTTAATAAAATCCCTAATTTGACCAGCCCTGGATGGATCAATCCTCCAAATGGAGTCCTGATCAAGAGCTTTGTCTATCTCAGATTTGTAGGTGCCATATAAATTTCCTCCATATTCCACGTACTCCACAAATTCACCCTGGGAAATTTTACGTCTAAACTCCTCCTCACTTAAGAAAAAATAATTAACTCCATTTCTTTCCCCAATCCTGGGGGAACGAGAGGTGGTGGTGATAACTTTTTTAACATTGGAGTATTTTAGCAGAAGCTGAGATTGGATAGTATCCTTGCCAGCAGCAGTTCTTCCGGTGAGGACAATTAACATTTTAATTAAGACAGTGGGTACAACGGCAAGCAAATACTCTTATGTGTCCTCTGGGAAGAGTTAATCCTTGAATAATCCCCCCCAGAAGCAATCCTCTGGTGATGGAATGATCCAAAACCCCAATGGTGGTAAAACCTGATAAAGCTAGAAGGATAGAGAAATTAATCCAATGATGGAAATGGATGGGTCTGCCGAACATATAAACTCTGATGATGGGGAAAAGTTGTAGCCTTTTGATTTTAATATTGGGAAGTTTTTTCCTTATTCTGGCATTAGGATGAGTGGTGGCTTTTAAGGTCCAGTAACCCAATGCTGTGGCAGGTACTAATGATAAATATTCCATGGATTATTTATATTGGATTTTTAATAAAATGTCAATTGCAATTGACATCCTACCAGTAATTACCCATAATTTAGGTAAGGATGTTCCCTCGAAGAAGAAATACCATCTATCTTTGGCAATTGGTTTTGCTACTACTAGTCATTTTTCTGACCTTATTCCCAGTTTTTTATGGTTCTCCCAGAAAAACCAATATATTTAATCTTTTTTATGCCAAACCTAAATCATTTGCCGGAGAGATCAATATTATTCCTAAGGTAGATTTAAAAGTTACTTATCAAGGAAGCTCTTATGATGGAACGGTTAATGTCACCAAAGAAGAGACTCCGTTAGTTTTATCATGGACTGTGGAAGGTAATGCTACCTCCTGCATCGGTAGGGTGGGAGGATCAACCACAGAGGATTTTTCCTGGAAAGGATCAAAGGATTCTGCTGGGGGAACTTTTACCACAGCCAGACTTGATCAAAATAATCCTTATGTTTATACCATTGATTGTCAAAATGAGAGAGGGGACGCAGCAGGGGATAGCGTGGTCATTAACGTGGGAGCGCTATCACAGAATACCCTTCCTCAGCTAATTAATTTGGGGATCATGGTGGGGGACGTGAAATTTGACGGACAAGCCCCGATTGAGGCAAGTAGCGGAGAGATTGCACAATTTAATTGGACTTCGCTTAATACCACCACTCCTTATTCCATCTGCCTATCTACTGGTTCTTGGCCTACTATTTATCAGTATCTGGGGAATAATACAATTTCGGAAAGCTTTAGGCTTGAACAAAGAAAAATTTACAGTTACCGAATTTTTTGTAGCAATGAGAGCTCGTATTTGGAAAAAACAATTTTTGTATTTGTTAAATAATCATGGAATACAAAGTGCCACCTAAAATTCAATATGGACCCGTCCCGGTGATCTTTGAGGATCCTAATAAAGATGATCAGGATAAAAAGATCAACTTTCTCAAAAAGATTATTGAGATAGAAATCGGTATTAACATGGTGATTGGAGCAGTGTTGGTCTTTTTGGTAATTTTGATGATTGCCTGGAAAACAAATCTATCTTCTAGGCCAACGGATCAATCTTCAGCCGAAAATTTTCAATCTCAGGTTAGGGTAGTTGAACCAGCTGAGGCTACTGATCAAAGAATTATTACTGCCAAAGGGATTGCCCCTATTTATATCCATGAACAAATCGTCAATATCGAGAGGGCTTTTAGTGCTCCTGCTGATGAAATAATCCTGACAGTCCACGGACCCTTAAAAAAAGAAGTCTTAGGATTTTTGCCTTATTGGGCTTTGGATAAACTGGATGATATTAGTTTGAAGGTTTTATCACAGGTAAGTTGGTTTGGATTAGAGGTTGATGGGGAAGGCAATATTATCAAATCAGATCTCAATGGACAAACTGTGTCCCATTGGGCATATCTCAATGATCCAAAATTTGATAAGTTTTTGGATAAAGCTAAAAGAGAGAGGCTAAAAGTTTATGTGACTTTGAAATGTTTTAACCAGGACAATATTGTCAAAATTGCTACCTCGCCTGAAGCCAGGCAGAATTTTATTAAGCAAGCCCTGTTTTTAATGAATTCAAAAAATTTTGATGGGATTAATTTGGATTTTGAATATATTGGTACTCCTACCGACAATGTCAGAAATGGTTTTTCTTTGTTGGTGATTAATCTAAATAAGGAGTTAAAAAGGCAACATCCGAAGGCTCAACTGACTATTGACACCTTTATTGATGCAGCATCCAACATAAGAATTCATGATGTCCCAGTCCTAGCACAAAACTCTGATGCTTTGGTGATTATGGGTTATGATTTTTCTACTCCTAATTCATCTACAGCCGGACCAGTTGCACCGATGGAAGGAGGCTATTCCATTTTTAATTTTATGAGCAGTTATTTAGAAAAGGCTCCCTCAGATAAATTGATTTTGGCAGTACCCTACTATGGTTATGATTGGCCAGTCATATCTGCCTCATTTAATGCCCCTGTCTCAGGTAGTCGAGCTGATGTAAGAATCAGGCCATATGCAGAAATTGCTGATGCTACTAAGAATACTCAAATAAACTGGGACGAAGCATCTCAAACTCCTTGGTTTTCCTATATAGATGCGGAAAATGGAGCTACCAGAGTGACCCACTTTGAAAATACCCGCTCGCTGGGGATCAAGTATGATTTTATTAATGATAAAAATCTAAAAGGAGTGGGTATCTGGGCATTAGGATTTGATGGGAAAAGAAATGATCTAGCTCAACTTCTCTCTGACAAATTTGCAAAATGAAATCTAATTTTTTCTTAACATTTTCTTAACATGTATGGATATGATAATTATAATGGCTGATAGTGAGAGAGAAAGAGGTATAGGTTGGGGGATACGAGATTTACCACATAGGCTAGGAGGGATACTTCGGATTTTTTCTCCTCGGAGTGATTTACAAAGTCTTTATGAACAAGCGGCTTTAAAGCTTCTAAGCAGTTTACATGAAAACGGTTATTTTTATAATGAAAGTCCTAATGGTGATACAGGATATGAAAAGGTTTACCTTAGAGGAAATAGCGATCAAAGGAGATTTGATGTGGAACTGAGACACTCTGGAAGAGATATATTAACAGTTTGTGACAGTTTTAGCCTACCCTTTCGCACCCTCAGTTTTGACCTAACCCGCTTACGAGAACTTCATCCTTCACAAGGATATAATTGGCAGGCAAATCATGTAATTACAATCACATGCACTAACCGCGATACTATACACCTTAATGGAGAATCTCCTGAAATTGAGGCAAGTTTAACCAGGAGGGAGCAGATAGAACTTCTTGAGGAAGTGATTGCTGCTGAAGATAATTGGAAAGATACAGCAGAGGAGTTTATGGAATTCAGATTACATACTGATCACTCAAGAGTGGGCTGGATAAGTGAGAAGCCACCTTTCCCAAATCCCCTGGCAGCTTAATATGTGTTATACTAGATACTCATGCATAAATCATTTTATGCAAGTGGATTCCTTTATAACCTAAAGACTAATCAAATTCTCTTGCTTCAACCCAAAACTAGGGATAATTTAGCCTCTAATTGGTCTATGTTGGGAGGGGAAAGTAAAGAAGGAGAAGATGCTCAAGATACATTTCAAAGAATAGTCTTAGAAAAGCTCAACTTAAATATTAAAATAAAACATATTTACCCTGTTTATGATTACATTGATGAAGCATCAGATAAAGTTAATTATGTATTTTATGCTGAAGTAAAAAGAAATCTAAATTTTGATCCTTTAGAAGAGAGCACTTTATCCTGGGTGACTTTTCAAGAAACCCTAAAACTTTTATTTTCCGCTCAAACGAAACAAGACGTAGTAGTTGGAGGACGGGTGATTGATGCCAAATGGCGAGAAGATGCAGCTATCAAAGCATATGATCAAGAAGAATGAGCTACGGGATACTAGGAGATTTGAGCCCCTTGACTAAAAATCCTTTGATAAATGCTTTCTTGGCAGTTTTATATATAGTTGTGGTGGCCTCAGTGATGTTTTATGGAACTAAGAATGCACCTAGAGTTGAGTCAGTTATTATCCCAATTGCCATGATTTCACTTTTTACCCTCTCTGCTGCTGTGATGGGATATCTTTTTCTATCTCAACCTCTTCAACTTTATTTAGACGGAAAGAAAAAAGAAGCAGTTAATCTTTTTCTTCAAACCCTGGCTATTTTTGCAGGTATTACAGCTTTTACTCTAATCCTTCTTTTTTCAGGAGTTCTGTTTTACTAGAAAAATCTTACTAAGGCAGCACTTACTGTTGCTAGAATATATGCTACAACACTGTAGGCAATAAAAGGATATTTTCTAAATCTCCATTTAATTTTTTGGGCAAAATAAATTGAAATAATCATCAGAACTGTGGAGAAAAATAATCCTACTAATACCTTATCAAAGGCAGAATAAACAAACCAGGTAAAAGCAAATACCACACTATTTATAAAAAGTATTACCATATCTTTTTTATTAAATTCTTTCATTGGGTAAAATGAGGCAAGAGTAAGAAGGGAAACATTCATCATCAGCCCGCCAATAAAAAATATGATATTCCCTGTGTAATAATCATTAATAAAAAGCCCGTTACACAAATTACCTACTAAATTTTTTAAGTCACAATACTGATTTAAGGTAAAACTAGAAACTTCATGCCAACCTTCACCTGCCCCAAAAAGATAAGTCCCCATTAAAAAAAGTAACATCAGTAAAAAATCTCTTTTTTTACTTAGAGTTTGAAGATTATTAGTAAATATTTGTAAATAGAAAAAGGATAAAATTACTGTAGCTAATAAAAAAATAACTGTTTGGTTTATTTGGTGAAGTCTAATAAAATTATATGGTTGTAGTAATGGTGAGGGTAGTAAACGCTCAATGATAATAACAAGAGCAGTAAGAGAATAAAGTGTAAATAAAATATTTAATTTCTTCACACCTTTAGCGTACAACAACTAATAAATTTCTTAAAGCCAAACTGTCAAATAGCCCTTTTAAAATGGAGGTGGTTGATAAAGATTTAGTTTGTAACTAAGCTATTAGTATCTCTTGACGAGGTAATACACCAGATCTTAGATATGATACACCTAAAGCCAAGCTTCTATGCACACCATCAATAATATGAAGATAGCCATCTGGTCTTGCTCCACCTGGTCTAGAGCTCAAAATTAGTGGTGGTAACTCAATTCCCTGAGAGTATCCCTCTAAGGCCCTTTCAAAAGAATCTTCTCTCCATTGATCAACTAGACGGGGGTCATACTCCATACCTATACAATTTCGAGCAACACTTAATAAATCCCTTTCCAACCCTCCTTTAGTCAAAATATTCGAAATATGTCTATCATTTTGATAATCAAAATACCAAATAATGGTAGGTAAATCCCGAGCATCCAATAATCTTTTTCTGTATACCTTATGGAATCTTATAAGATCTACCGTATTTTGTTCAATCCCATGCCCTGAAAATTGTTGATAAATATTTAAAACCTCTGTTGATGTAACACGAGTACCTTCTTTCGGTAAATTACCGAAGTACATTTCTCTAACTTCAGCGAGTGGTAAATTCCTTCCAATTTTTTCAAGGCTCTCTTTTATAAACATGCTTAAATAATTCCGGAATTAAGGGTGGTCGACGGGAATTGAACCCGCAACATTCAGTTCCACAAACTGACGCTCTGCCATTGAGCTACGACCACCATAATGCTTATTTTAACAGATTTACCATTTTTAAGCACGAAAAAAGCCCCTTGCGGGACTTTCTTCGAGAACCTGTCTAAATAATCTTGCGATTATTTAGGACCTTGCGGTTTTTTACAGGTATCTTTCTTTATATACCCAATTTATATTTCTGTCAACTATGATCATTTGAATCAAACTATATCAGTCGGAAAATGGTAGCAGCTGCCAAAGCTCTTTTGGGTTTAATAAATTAGCCAAAATTGCTGGCTGAAGTTCACCAAAATCCAAGGTATTTAGACCTGATAAGACTTTTTGACGAATGGTTACAGGATGATAGGATTTTCTTTCCAAAGTAAAGTCAAAAGCGTAATCAGGCAGTAAGTACCTAGCCTCCATTTCCTTTGACAAACCATCATCATCAAGATTAACAGCTTGTAAACTCTCACCAGCCGGACCTTCTATCCTGAGAAGATATTCACCCTCCGCTGATTCTTTCCATTTTAAAGAAGATTTTAATTTTAGGATGACAGGGGATTTAATTTGAGTATTAAATTCTAAAGGAGGAGAATCAAATTGTCTGATATTTGAAAAGAGATTTAGAACACTCTTAAAAGGTCCTTTAATCGGTGCTTTAACACTAAAATTAAAGGTATATTCTTTTCCGGGCTCAACTTTTATATCTTTAGGTATTGGTATTTCTGCAATACCTGACTGATCAGCCCCTTGAATAAATTTAAGTTTGACTAAATCTCCATCATTCCAAATTGACTGACCATTATTTTTAAATTTTAAGGAAATATTATATTCCTCTCCTGCTACCATAGTAGAAAATATTTCACCTTTTTCAAGTTGAGCTCTATTTTCTTGCCGAGGTTTTCCAGCTATTTTAGGCATATCTAAAATAGTTTGAAATTGAGGGTAAAACTCGGAAGACTCAACCTTTTTAAATGAAAAATGAGCAAATAAAGGTTCCTGATAACTTAGTAAAAATGGAGTAATGGCCACAATATTTTGAGAATTCCATGCTCCTTCAAAAGCATTTTTATAATGAGTAGCAACTGTGTCTGCACTTGGCAAAGATGGATCAAAGCTTACTCCCTCAGCATGTTTCCATCCGGTTTCAGTGATAAATACTGGTAAGTCTTTACTTAGCCCTAAACTTCTTAAAACTTGTAGCTCCCAAATATAAGTTTTGACAGTGCCTCTACCTACTGCAGTAGGAGAACCTCTAAATTCCGGATTTGGGTATGAATGGGATACCCAGCCATCAAGTTTATTAAATATACCTGGAACAGCTTTTTCCATTTCTTGTAAAAATAATCTTTCATCAAAATAGTTAGGGGGCTGATGTGGGGCAGAAGCATCAAGACCCGCGTTAAGAACAAAAAAATCCTCAGATTTTTTCTTTAAAGCATCGATAGTTTTATTTAAAACTTGGGCATAAGAGATAGGATCTGTCACATTATTCCACTCTTTGCCATGGTTGGGCTCATTGTAGATAATCACATATCTGTTTTTGGTAGGCCAATTCAGATTATCCAAAAAGTCTGCCCAAGCTTGTTCTTCTCCCTCATATGGCCTTTCCCAATGCTCATTTAAAGGTTTGGTAGCCAATCTGACAATGGGAATCAGATGTCTTTTTCTTAAATCATTAAAAAATTCCTGCCATTTTCCCTGATTCCTATCTTTACTCTCTATTAAAAAAGTAATATATCCCCAGTCTCCATTGGTATTTACCAACTGAGCAGCTGGAGAGGATTCATCAGGAGTAGCCTGAATAATATGGATGCCAAACTTGTTGTTTGGGACAGTGAGGGGGTCAACTATTGCTGAAACAGTGGACAGTGGACAGGTTACAGTGAACAGGTAGAATAAAATACTGTAACCTAATACCTGTAACCTAAAACCTAATTTGCTCATAAGCTTTATATTTTATCATCTACTTGAAAGTACTCCTTGACCTTTGGGTTTTATTGGGGTAATAATATAGCGTGTCACAAGTCAAGGGTCATGTGTCATGATACCTGATACATGATACTTGATACATGATCCAACTCTCAGAACCTATTAAAGTTTGGGTATTTTTTGAAAATGGAACTTTAAAGCCTCATTTATTTTTCTGGAATAAAAGACAAATTAAAATAGAAAAAATTAATTTAGTTCATACCACTAAAAATGGCTCTTCTCCTGCTTATCATTTTTCAGTTTCCTCTAGAGGGAATTTTTACAGACTAGGATTTGATTTATTCACTTTAAAATGGTTTCTGGAGGCTGTGGAAGAGGGATAGCTGGTTGCTCCTGGGAGCTATGGGTTGATTCTGAAGAAGCAATTTCTCCAGGAAGTGGTCCGTGAAATATAGAACTACCAAGGGGACACGGCCTCCAAGAGACATCATTAGGTGCGTGGGTTTGGGGTAATTCCTTCTCTACCATGACACGTACAAATTAAAATAACTGTTAAATTATGTCAAGAGGGATTTATGAGAACCATTTTACACATTGATTTTAACTCATACTTTGCCTCTGTTGAACAGCAGGCAAATCCACACCTTCGGGGTAAACCTATTGGGGTAACTGGAGGAGATAGACTAAAGAGGACAGTGATTGGGGCAGCCTCAATTGAGGCCAAAAAGTTTGGGGTAAAAACCAGGAGATTCTGATAAGTATTTAGAAACAACCAAGAAATTTATAAATATTTTAAAGGACTTTAGCCCAAATTTGGAGGTGTTCTCTATAGATGAGTGCTTTTTGGAATTACCCTTTTCTGTCATTCCTGCGAATGCAGGAATCCAATTAAATGAATCACGTTCGGAATTGGATCCCCGCCTACGCGGGGATGACTTGGTAAAAGTTGCCCAAGATATTAAATCTCGTATCCGCTCTGAAATTGGAGAATGGATCAGATGCTCTATAGGTATTTCATATAACAAGCTCATGGCCAAGTTGGCTGGGTCTTTACAAAAACCGGATGGACTGGTGGTTATTCCAAACCAGAAAGAGGCTATCAAAGTGTTGGATAAGATAGAATTGGATGAAATTTGTGGGATCGGCGGAAGGATTAAAAAAAGATTAAATAATATGGGAGTGTTCGGTTTTAAACAGCTAAGATATGTACCTCTAGAGGCTCTGCTGGCCTCATTTAAGAGCTATGGACAGATTTTATATAACATGGCTCGGGGAATAGATTATTCACCCATCATTCCCTTTTATGAAAAAGGAGAAGTAAAAAGTGTGGGGCATAGACATACCATTGATCACGATACAAATGACCCAGCAGAAATAAAGCAAATTCTTTTAAAACTTACAGAACTGGTGGCCAGAAGACTGCGGGCTAAAAAAATGGTAGGGAAAACTGTCCATTGTTGGTATCGTCAGGCATTCCACCTCCGAGGTGAACCCAGTATTTCAACTAGTGCACACCTCGGAGGTGTATTTTCGGGAGATGGGATGCAGATGACTATCTCTTACAGCAATGATGGATTGGCAATCTTCCATGCAGCCTGGAAAATTTTCCAGAAACTGTGGAATGAAGACAAGATTAGAATGGTTGGTGTATCCATATCTAACCTCAAATCCCAAAATCCTCAGAATCTATCATTACTTGAAGATTTTTTAACTCAGGAAAAAATTATTCAAACCATGGATAAAATTAATGATAAATTTGGTGAATTTACTCTGCATAGAGGAATACTCTTAGGTTCTCAAAAAATGTCCCGTAAACCCAACCCTTTTTTAGCTGATCGAAGGTTCAAACTCTAAATTCTTCTGGCCTCAACTACCAATCTTTCTGAATCAAATAAACCATCACAAGTAAAAAGGGTAATCCTCTCATCACCTTCTTGACTTAAAATCTCCACTGCATTGGGAGAAACTTTTCTAACATTATAAACACTATATTTATAGTTAAAGCCAGAATTGCTAGTAAGCTGTATCTGATCTCCAATTTTAGTATTAAGTAAGCCCCCAAAAATCTTATAAGTATTATGACCATAAATTACCACATTACCTTTTTGACCAATCCTGCCAGAGGAAGAAAGATACAAAGCTTTATCTTCAGCCAGCTCCCATTCACCTTTTTCAAAATGACCTATACCAACAGGTATTTTAGAAACTTTTCCTTTAATCTGGATATATTGGGGTATTTCTAAAATTGGTTGATAGTTGTTAAGCTGAACAGAATTATTTTGAAACAGGGATAGTTTTTGATAATTGCTTAAAAAAATAGGAAAAATAACTAGTAAAATTCCTATCAGAATAATCAGATTTGGAAAAAAGTTAGAGGCTTTTTGAAGCCCTTTTAAGGTTTGCCCCATAGGCGATTAATAAAAATCCTAACAAAATTGTCAAGGCAGTCTGTTGTTGCACCTTATCTGAGGAAGCAGCAGCCAAAGTGGTTATTCCCAAAACTTGACCTTGGGGAACAGCGGCCACTCTGGTGAGTTGACAAATCTCATTAGATAATGAGCCTGGTTGACAACTATTATAGGGCCTAACAGCAAAACAATATGTTTGAGTGGGGTTCAATCCCCCTATGGTAAAGCTGGTCACATTTCCTGTACTGGGCACTCCGAAACTATAGTTTCCGCTACTGGTACCATAAGAAATAGTATAGTTATTAGCACCATCAGCCTTGGTCCAACTTAATACCACACTGCCAGATCCGGCTGAAGTCACAGATAAAAGCTGAGTTGAACCTGGAGCTGCATCAGGACAACTTGGTGCTCCGGCTGGACTAAGTCCACCACTACCAGGTCCGCCTGCAGGTGGTGGTGGAGGTGGTGGGGGAGGAGGTGTAGGAGTGGGTTGAGGAGTCTCAGTTGGGGTAGGAGTAGAACTAGGAGTGGGTATGGGACTAGGAGTGGGTGTAGGTCTGGGAGTACACCTGGGAGTAGGGGTGGGTTTCCATGCCTGAGCGTCGGACACAAAATAAGTATTGCTAAGAATTACCAAGCCTACTATGAAAAATGTTAGTTTAAGTAGCATGACCCATAAACTATACTAGAGTGATTTTAAAAAATAACAAATAAAAGGTAAGGATTTTGTTAGAAAAATAGTGTAAACTAATATTTATGAAAGTTATGGTTACAGGAGCAGCTGGATTTTTGGGATCACATCTTGGTGATAAGTTGATTGAGTTAGGGCATGAGGTGATTGGGGTAGACAATCTACTCACCGGTAGTAGGGATAATATTAAACATTTAGAGGGAAATCCAAAGTTTAAATTTATGGAGCTTGATGTAACTGAAATTAATTCAGAGATCCTTCGTCGTTTCACTCCTCGGGATGACATAAGTCAAATTTATCATCTGGCTTCTCCAGCTTCACCTAATAAAAATAACTCTAAAAGTTATATATCCTTTCCATTTGAAACTATGCAGGTTAATACTGTTGGGACTTGGCAGCTTTGCGAGACAGCTATCCAAATAGGAGCCAAATTATTATTCGCTTCAACATCAGAGGTATATGGAGATCCACTAGAACATCCTCAAAAAGAAAGTTATAGGGGAAATGTTTCTACAACTGGACCCAGAGCAATCTATGATGAATCCAAAAGATTTGGAGAAACCATTGTGTCTAGTTTTGTCAGAGCCAAAAATTTGGATGGTTATTCAGTCAGCTTTGCAAGGCCAGGCCTTACCAGTGTTTGGTGATGGAAAACAAACCAGATCTTTTTGTTATGTCTCAGATATGATAGAGGGAATAATTGCTGCCATGGAAAAAGGGGAGAATGGGCAAGTTTATAATTTAGGAAATTCAGATGAATTCTCCATTTTAGAACTGGCTGAAAAGGTGAAGCAGTTGACCAGTTCCACATCGGAAGTGGAACATAAACCTCTTCCAGAAGATGATCCCAAACAAAGATGTCCGGATATAACTAAAGCAAAAGAAGAACTTGGCTGGGAACCCAAAGTTAGATTAGAAGAAGGACTGAAGAAGTTAATCTATTTTCTACAAGGGTAGGATTCTTTTTTGGAAAATAAAGTCTGCAATTTCTTTGCTTATTAATAATATGCCAGTAGGGGATGGGTGAATAAAATCTCCGGTATTGATGTAATCAATATGTCCTCCGCCATCTTTATCCAAAGATTTTTCATAGACATTAATTAGTGGCAGTTTATTCTTTTTAGCATACTCAATATGATTTTTAATATAACTGGCCCGCTCTTTAGCCCATTTTTCCCTTTCCTCTGTTGGCATATTATG
>JACOXG010000005.1 GCA_016176405.1 Candidatus Daviesbacteria bacterium
AAGTGACTTAAATAACTTAAAAAAACAGTACGGAAAACAATTAGCAGTAGAGGAAGATTATTGGGAAAAAAAGAAAAATTCGCGTTATGGGACTTTGATCTTTATCGGGGAGTCCTCCCGCTTTATTACTTCTCCTTTAAAGCTGCCTAAAAAAGATTTAAGAGGCTGGGTGGTATTAGGGTAAAGACTTTTTGTAGGCAAGTCTTTTTCTTAATAGTTTTTCTTTATATCCACCTTCTCGTTGATGTTTTTCCTCAACGGCATTAATTTGTTTATCAAGCAGATAACCGCTTCTTGTTAAAAGATCAACCAAATAATTAACTACTGCCTCTAATCCTTCTCTTCCTTCTAATCCTCCTAAAACTTCAGAGACAGCCCTAACAGAAGGAGCAGATGGATTAGAAGAATTAGAGGGAATAGAGGGGTAGTTTTCAAAGACTTGATGAAGCTTTCTTAGCCTGGGATCTTCTTTATTCCAGAGGGGTAGGTTTTCAATCCTGAGGATATCTTCAAAATCCTCTAAAGCTTCCATACCTGAAGATTTAGAAACATCATAAAGTTTTAGTTTAGAAGACAAACTTCTTTCAGAGGAACCCTCAACAATGTTTTGTTTGTGAGAACGAAGAGCTTGTTTTATTTGATCTCTTTGGCGGGAATCTTCAATTTTATTGTAGTATTTAGGTACAAAATCCCACCCCTTTGTATCCTGCTTCAGCCATAAATTTTGCATAGCATACCACAAAGTTGAAAAACTGTACCAAATAAGGTATACTTTTTAGATTCCCCAAAAAGGGGATTTTTATATGAGAGAGAGATTGCGCACTCAATTGGCAATAGAACAGACTACTAAGCTTTATGGGGCAGGAGTATTTCTTGCACGGCAAGCATTATTTCAAAAATATGGGGAGGCTTCACAATATCAAGATTTACTTGCACAAAAACTTACCTTCGCCACACCAGAAGCAATGCATGATGTAGAACAAGCAGATATTCACAAAAAGGGGATTAGTATTGATCAGATGCTTTTAGAAGAAGGCGTGCCAGAGAAAGTATTAGATCAATATTTTAGCACTTCCCGAAGAAATCCTTTCTACTCAAATTATGAAGAGCCAGCCATATATCTGCCTGATAGTTTGTTTAGATACCTAGCATCTTCTGAAAAAGCTATACAATTTGATGCCTTAAGATCTTTGGGTGGTCATCTAATTAGAGAAGATATAAGAACTCTTGCTCATCGGGTACATCCAAACGAATTTGGACATGGGGATGATAATCGTCTATGGGCATTGATATTTCGAGGTATAGTAAATGATATTTTTGGAGAGGCAGCGAGGTATTTTAAAGGTAAAAATAGAGATAGATTTAGAAGATTAAAAAGTCACGTTATGTATTTTTTTACCCCTGAGGGTATGGCAAATGAAGATATTCGTATTGTGTATGTTGGTGCAAAGGTGGTTCCTCTTTTTCCGGATCAACCATTTACGGGTGCCAAGACAGCATTAGGAGTTGATTTGGATGCGGCTTTTGTGCAGTGTTTGGCAGAACCAGTAGAGAAAAGGTACATTGAATTGCTTCAAGAGCAGGGGATAATGTCTCCAAATGGTCAAGCTAGCTCTCGGCCCCCAGAGGACTTAAGACCTGGAGATGAACTTCTATTTAGTGAATATATTCACTCTGAACTTCGCGAGAAACAGCTTGAATTAAATAATCCTAGTTAGTAACCTCATCTTTAACTGCTGCTTGGGCTGAAGGGAGTAGTAAATAAATTTACCAAATAATCTTCTTGTAGACCTTTTGGATCGTTTCATCCCTGGTAATTAGGGGAGCCTTTAATATTTGAGATGAGGCGATAATGACAAGATCATGCATCTCAATCCTCAGGTTAGTTTCAATCACTTTTTCAGCAATCACCATATCCAGTGATACAAAGATAAACTTTGGATTAGTTTTTAGCTTGTCATGCAGCTTTCGAAAAATTTCTGCTGAGGCTTTTTTGTTAACCAAATAGAAAAGTTCCAGTAATACTACAGTGGGAATAAAAACTTTTTGAGCTTTTTCTAAGGTTTCTTTAGCTAAGGTACTTAATCTTTTATCAGCTGTTAAAAACCAAAATAGAGTATGGGTATCAACAACTATATTCACCTTAAATTCTCATCATAAGGAAAGAGACTTTTTTTAGCTTCTTGGAAATCTTTTTCAGAAATCTTGACTCCCTTGAGGATACCATAGAGACTCTTCATATGACCATTTTTTTTAACCTTTTTCTTAGCTGGTTTTTCTTGTTCTTTAGCCAGTTTCTTTAAAACTTTAATTTCTTTCTGTAAGCCCTCTATTTTTTGCCAAAGTAAATTTTGCATACTAAACAAATATAACACAAACTGACTCTAATTAGTAGCCTCATTTTTAACTGCTGCCTGGCCCGCCTGCCGGTCTGGCAGGGTAGAAGAAGTTAGGTTTACACACCAGGTGTGTAAGAGAAGATCTATCCTCTTTCCAATTTTGGATCATTGTAGGCAACTCGAAAAACTCTTTTTAGGAACTCCTGATTAGCCCACTGTTCTTTCAACAGTTCTAATCCGCCATCATTAAACTCTACTATTATTCTTTCTCCTAAAGGGAGCATATGTACTGCTAGTGCATTCCAGCTTACCTCTAATCCTGCTCCCCGACGAATCTCCGTTTTTCTATTCCAAGTTGCTTTTACTGTAAATACGCCATCCAGTGACATCTTACCATCAGATACTGCCAAATCAAAAATATCTAATTCCTTACCAACTTCCACTATGGATTCCCTTACTTTTCCTTCGCTCAGCATAGCTTCACTTGCTTTTTCTGCTTCACCCATATAAAGTTGGGTAATTTTATACTCTAAATCAAGAAGTCCTATTCTATTAGGCAAGTTGTTCTCGGGGGTGCCCATCTAATTAATTAGTAGCCTCATTTTTAACTGCTGCTTGGGCTGAGGGGGTGGCAAAGGAGGAGAATGCATCTGAGAAAATAGTTTTATCTTCCTCCTTTCTAACTCTGACCAAAGATTTGGGGACTGAATCTGAAATGATTAAATCCCTCCTGCCATCCACAATTCCCTCTGCTATTTTTATTGGTTTAACAAAAGCTGAAGATGGGTAAAGAGTTAACATATAATCCGTAATCCTTCTCCAAATCGGGGCAGCTCCGGTCACTCCTGAGGCTAAAGTCTGGTTCATGGCTGAATTATCATTATTACCTACCCAAACTCCTATTACAAAATCATCTGTGTAACCAAAAGTCCAATTATCCCTTTTATTATCCGAAGTACCAGTTTTAACTGCCACAAATTGTCCTGGAATATTAAGTAGGGAATTAGAGCCAAAAGCAGGAGTTCTGGCCTTATTGTCAGAGAGAATATGGGAAATTAGGTAGGCAAATTCACCATCTATAGCTTGATGGCTGCTTTTCTCATATTCTTCCAAAATGTTGCCTGATGAATCAGTCACTTTTAGGATGGAGGTGGGTGAGTTGAGTTGGCCCATCTGAGAAAAAGCTCCATACATACTCATCATATCAATCATGCGGACTTCGCCTCCACCCAAGGTTAAAGACAAGCCGAAACGGTTAGGATCATTAAAAGTGGTGATACCTAAGCTTCTGGCTGTTTCTATCATTTGGGGAATGCCCACTGTAGCCAACATCTTGACAGCTGGCACATTGTAGGATGAGCCTAAGGCGGTTCTAATAGAAACAGGACCATGAAATTTAGAGTCATAATTTTTAGGTGAGTAATTTTTGCTACCATCTTTAAAAGAAACAGGACTATCTAAAATAGTATTGCCAGGACTAAAGCCCAGTTTAAAAGCTGTAGCATAAGTGGCTGGTTTAATGGAAGATCCAGGCTGACGTAAAGCAATGGTCACATTAAAGTTACCAAATTCTGGATAATGGTAATCGCGGGATCCCACCATGGCCAAAATCTGACCTGACCTGGCATCTGTGATCATAGCTGCCCCATTATTGACATTTAAAGGTGTGAGTTTCATTAGCTCTTCGGCCACGATTTTTTCAGCCTGTTTTTGAATATTAAGATCCAAGGTGGTGTAAATTTTTAACCCTCCTTGAGAGACTACTCTGAAGCCATATTTTTGGGCCAGATAATCTCTGACATAGAAAACAAAATGAGGAGCCAAGATGTTATTGGAGGCAGGCCTTAAATTTAGAGGCTCGGCTAGGGTGGCCAATCTTTGTTCCTCCGTGAGATATCCTTCCTCCACCATTCTTTGTAAAACCCAATCCTGCCTATTTTTGGCAGCCCCTTGGTTGTTACCATAAGGGCTAAACTGAGTAGGTGAGGCTGGTAGGCCAGCTAAAAAAGCAGACTCTGCCAAAGTTAAATCTTTGGCCCCTTTGCCAAAATAGGTGCGAGCAGCTGCTTCAATACCCCAGGCTGGACCACCATAAGGCGCTTCATTAAAATACATTTGTAAAATATCATTTTTGGAATAGATCCGCTCAGCCCAAAAAGCCAAAATCAGCTCTTTTATTTTTCTAACATAGGTTTTTTCCGGGGTCAGCAAAGAATTTTTGATCAGTTGCTGGGTAATGGTGGAGGCTCCTTCCTGTCTGCCTTCGGTCAGGTTATAGTAGACGGCTCGGGCAATGGCAGAAGGATCAAAACCAATATGGGAGTAAAAATTCTTATCCTCTGAAGCAATGGTGGCTTGGATGAGGTATTTTGGTAACTCATCTAAAGTCACCAAGGTTCTATTTCTGCCTTCATAGAGTCTATAAAGCAGCTGGTCATTTCTGTCATAAAATTCAGTGGTTAAAGGCTGATTTTGGGAAATCAATCTATTAGGGGAGGGCAGTTGATAAGCAGCAGTCAGGATAAAAGAGGTGTACAGAAAAAGGATCAGTACCACCACTGACAAGGTCAGTGCTAATTTTACTTTTAGAGACAGGTGGCGTTTGATAAAACGCTTAAACCTTCTGAAGTGAAAATATAAGAATGAGACTTTTCTTGGTCTGCCGCGCTTACGGTGGGATATTTGATATTGAGGGACAGGTACAGATGGAATCCTCAGAGAAAGGGTGCTTTTTATCACAAACCATAAACTACCAACTAATAATCTGATCAGCCAAAGAGGAATGTTGCCAATCTTGATTAGGATCAATTCAATCCAAAGGAGGACAACCTTAAAAATTGAAGGTTTAGAAGTGGTGGTTGTAGCTTTTCCCCTGCCCATTTATGCTCTTTTTTCAGGACAGCTAAATTTAATTGAATTCATTTTAAATTATTCAGCCGAACCTAAAAAGTACTACTTTCTGGGTCAAACAGGATCAGACTATTTCATTTTTGGCAGAGATAATATATTTATGATATATTTAGGATATGGAACAGGATAAAAGAGAATTTGATAGACGTGGAGTTGGACCTCGTCTATACTTAGCGTTAAGAAGACTGGGGAAGGAAAGACCTCATAACCAAACTAAAGATGTTCAAGGTGAAAGGGATGTTAATCTTGGCACAATAGGAAGGGAACTAAGAAATCCCGGGCATATATTAAGAGGATTAGCTGCTGGTTCGGGAGTGGCCGCGGGCATAACTGCCTTACTAGCAGCCACCAGAATTTGTAATGCCTAATAAGGTTAAAACTATACTTGACAAATTTAGTCCCATAGTGTTATAATTTTTGTATGATATTAACTGAGTTTGAAAAAGTTCTCCAATTTATTCCCAAAAATGAAAAAGGCCATACATTGGTGCAATCAGTGCTTTTTAGTGGACTAAGTTTTTTAGCAGCGGCTGGTGGTATTTCCCTATTTCTCGACCATCAACAAAAGGAGTTCAACCGAGCATATTCAGCTTGGACCCAAGACATCAGGGATGGATTACAAGATCCTACCATTCTTTCACCGGATGAAAAGTTTTATAAAAAGGTCAGAGTAATTGGTGCAGGTAGAGATGCCATAGCTGCAGCCGAAGTGAAAATAGTCAATGTCAGAAACTATCCTCAGACTTATCTTGATTATCCAATCAAAGGCGGGCCGGAAATTATTGGGACAGTGCAGGTAGGTTCAGAAATTTATAATGTTATAATGAGAGACGGATGGGGAGCTTTTAACTGTAATGATGCCAATGGGTTAACACTGAATGATCTGGCCAAGGAGCCACCGGTGATCTGTGTCACTCATGGTGATTATTTAATTAGAGTCGACTAAGCAGCATCTAATCTTCTAATATTATCAGAATAACCTATTATTCGGATAATAGCATTAGCTGGAATATCAAGTTTCATTGGGTGAGTTCTAAGCCTTAAACCTGCACTAAATTGATTTAAAAAAGTAACATCACGTTCAAGCTGAGCAAAGGATGGCACTGTTAAACCTAGAATTGACTCTCCAGTCCTATGCTCTCTAAAACATGCATCTATCCAGGCATTAACAGCAGGATCAGGAAATACAATGGGTGTATGATTAAAAAACATGGGCCTCCTACCTTTAGGGGAAATTAGTATTTCTGAAGGGATCAGTTCAATCAAATAGGGTGAAGTGGGAGCTTGGTGCCTTTCTTCTATCAAAGATGTGATATCTTTTTGAAAGCGTCGTAAGTCATGAAGGGTTTTGGGACCTACATCATCTTTTAAACTGAGTTCTTGATCAGGAAGTTCGAAGCTAGTTGTCCAATCCAGATGAACACGGTTAAGTCTCTTAGCCAATTCTACCAGCTCCCCGTAAGCTGTCAGTTCTTTTCTGGTTATTTCATCGAAAAATGATTCTATCGGTATTGCCACATTAGCCGATAGTATAGCATAATTTGATTTTGATTTCTAGGAAAGTTGTGGTATACTTATATTTAGTAATCTCGAGCGCAAAGCTCGTTTTTTTATTGGGAAATATCAGAGAAGTTATCTCAGGAGCATTACATTATGAGTAAGATAGAGAGAAGAAACGAATTTATTGATAGAGCAATTGGGCTAGGAATCATAGTGGGTGCCCCTTTGATTGTTTTAGGTGGTGTCTTAATTTTTAGGCCAGAGAGATCTCAGGGAACTCTTGAGCCGATCTCTGCAAATTCAGTTAAGGGATTATCCCCAACCCCAGAAAGTACGAGAAGTATTCAGGAACCTACAGTGACTCCTATCCCTCGCATAACAGTTGAAGAAATATTACAAAGCACTCCTAACATCATTGCTGAATATAAAAGTCAGGTAGGAAATCTGAGTGATCAGGAAGTTTTTGGCAGCCTCAGGTTATATGTTGAAGATGGAGCCAGAGTTAGAAGACGTAATCTTTTTACACAGGTAATGGGTTTGAGGGAGGGAAGTTTGCTTGAGGTACAAAGTTATAATTTTTGGAAAGAATTTTTAGGTTTTGAAACCTCTGAAAAGGGTAGAACACAAAATGTGGATGAATATAAAGTAGGGGATGTTGTGACAGTAGAAGATTGGAGTAGTCCTCCAGGAATATTCTTAAGAAGAATGCCATGCTACCCAATTGATCAAGCCATTGATCCGTTCACTTTTAATGGTGACAATTTATACATAGCTGAGGGCCCCCAGTTATGTATAGACGAGAAAAATAAAGAAGTATGGGAAATGTATAAAGTTGATCAAGTTCATTTGCGAGGAGGTAGCTGGTTTTATAGAGGATACCACGAGGGAGGTTGGATTTGGAGAGGTTGGTTTGGTGGAAAACATCACATCCAACCTTAAAATTATCTGCGGGATTTTTTGGGAGACCTGGTGGCCCGATTAAGAGAAGGCCAAAAGATAAAGGCCTAAAGCAATTACTGCCACCCCGGCAAATTTGGTTAATAAGATTAAAAGTGATTGATCCATCTTAAAAATTTGGGGGTATTTCTTGTTGAGAAAGAAATTTGCCGCAAATAAGAATACAAATTGTGTTCCTTGTAAGGAGTTTACCAAAGCCGGATTTGCCAAAGATATGGAAAATAGTAATAAAAGCTCGGATAAACCTCCGGTCAGTTGTCCAACTATAAATACCAATCCTATGCTACTAACCAGGGGAAATGATTTTTTGCCTCTGATAAAAATCTCTGCTCTTAATTTGGGAGAAAGTAATATGGCCACTCCCACCGGAAAAAGGATCAGTCTGGACCAGACAAGCACAGTTAAAAAATCATCCTGCAGATAGGCTTGTCTTAAAAAAATGTAGGAAAGAGAAAAAAGCAAACCTGACAAAAGTTCAAAAATAAGCTCCTTTCTGCTTAAATCCCCCCTCCAGTCAGATAAAGTGATGAGAATGAGTCCCATAATTAAAATAAGAACAGCTTGACCCTCCTTGGCAGTGATGGCCAAAGTCAGGGAGGCAAATATCAGCAGAATTAATGGAATCAAAGTGCCTACAATAGGAATAACTCTGGAGAGTTGTCCAATCTTTAAAGCATGAAACAAAAAATAGGCGCCAGAGGTCCAAAGCAGTGTGGAGATGGAAGAAATAATGATCACCTCTGTCCTTGGTATATGGGTAAAAGGAACTAAAAGGATGGCCAACAAAGAAACCAAACTGATGTAAAAAATATAAACAAGAGGATTTCGAATAGCCTTAAAGAGTAAGAATTTGGAAATGGTCACTGAGATGCCGTTAAGCAGGTAGGCCAAAATGGCAAAGGGCAGATAATTCACTTAAATTTGACCTTCTTTTCATAGTGATGCAGTTTATCTAAAATTTTATCAGCCTGGGCCGAGTGGCCAATAAATCCCAGCAGGGTATGAGGAATGCCATTATGTTTGATAATTTCAGAGTAGACTTTGGCAGAAGGTCTGATATGACGTTTTTGGGTTTGATAATCCACTTCAATAAGCCCAAATCTGGGATCAAAACCCAGACTCCATTCAAAATTATCAATCAGCGACCAGTAAAAAAAGCCTCTGACGTTGACCCCTATTTTGATGGCTCTGGCCACCTCCTGCAAATAAGTAATCAGAAATCTGTTTCTTCTGTCATCATTGGTAGAAGCAATGCCACACTCGGTAATATAGATAGGTACTTCATCAGATAAATCTGTTAAAACATCAAAAATACCCTCAGGATAAATCTCCCAGCCTAAATCTGAGACATCATGAGTTTGAGGAGATGAGCCGACGGTTTCAGGAATTAAGCCTTTGTGCCTAAATCTGGCATGAAAATAGTAATTAATGCCCAAAAAATCGTGGGTACCTTGAGTTAAAAAATAGAATAAATGGTTGGTAAAAATATCATTGAGAATGACAGCCAGCTGTTCTGTTAGGGAGTGTTTATGGTAAGGTTCAAAAGACATGATGTTATTGGCCATCCCCACTGGTTTGCCGGCCGGGAAAGATTGATGTAAAAAATGGTAGGCTTTTTTGTGAGCAGACACCAAATTAAGATAGGTTTTAATCAGCCCAAAAAGACTTTTTCTGGCAGGAGGCCAGACTCTCTCTATATAAGCTTTATAAATATAAACCCCCGGCTCATTAATGGTCACCCATAAATCAATATACTCTCCAATTTCAGGTACAATTCTTTGCACAAATCTTTCAAAATAATATGGAGCTTGACTGTTTTCCCAACCCCCTTTATCTGAGAGCCACTTTGGCAGGGTAAAGTGCCAAAGAGTTAGCATCACAGTTAAGCCCCGATCCTTGAGAGATTTTAAAACTGCTTTGTAATGATCAATTTCTGAGATGTTAAACTCTCCCTCTCTAGGTTCAATCCGAGACCATTCAATAGAGAGCCGGTGAGCATTATGATTTAACTCCTTTGCCAGATCAAAGTCCGTTTCATAGAGATGGTACTGGTCACAGGCTGATCCTGAGCGAAGCTGGCGAGGTCTTCTTTGCTCCCATTCCCACCAGTCATTATAAATATTATGGCCCTCTACCTGGTGAGCAGAGGTGGCAGCTCCCCAAAGGAAACCAGTGGGAAAGGGAATGGTGGTATGTTCATGATACTCTTTTAGATGTTTTTTGGGCATACTTTTATATTAAAGTAGCTACCGTGACTTGTAAAGCACTCTTGACAAAACATATCACGGCCGTAGTATATTTTGTATATGGGTAAGAAAGAAACTATTGGCAAATTGATTCTTTATACTTTAGAAAAGGCAATTGATGGGTATGTTCGATATGATGATTTAATTTATCATCCTTACTCTTATGCTGGGGGTAATAGATGGGATAAGCCGTTAAAGAAAGATTCCTTAGCTCAAGCTTTAAAAAGATTAAGAGAAAAAAAGTGGGTAGAAAAGGTTGATGATAAGAAAACAGGAGAGATTACTTATAAGTTAACTAATTTAGGCAGGGAATTTTTGCTAATACTTAAGACAGAAGATCAAATTGAATGGGATGGTAAGTGGAGGATTATAGTTTTTGATATTCCAGAGAAGAGAAGATCTATCAGAGATATCTTAAGAAGCAGACTTAAACTGTGGGGGTTTAAGCCATGGCAACAGAGCGTTTGGGCTTCAAAGAAAAATCTGACTAATAAGCTGCGAGCTTTAATAAAAGAATTAGGAATAGAGGATTGGGTTTTGGTCATTGAATCAGATAATGTGGGTCGCTGACAAATTTGGTAACGGCCGTAGGATATTTTGTAAGGTAAAAATGTACTGATATTGATTTATCTTGGCAGACTAAGTTTTGGTAATCTTTTGAAATGCTACATAATCTAATTTTTCCGTCGCAAAAGGTAAGGGGAGTTCTCGTAGGCGGCGATCTCTTCTTAAGGTATCAAAAGATACCATTTCCCTCCAGATACTGAAGCGTTGACTGAAAATTAGTAATCCTCCTGGTCTTAAAGTTTGCAGAGTAGCAGTCAGTGCTTTTCTTGAAGGATGCATATTCTTCATGAGTACAGCATCAAATACTCTTTTTCTAAACGGGGGCTTTTCAGCATCAGCAATTACGACTTTTCTATTTTTTCCATTTTCTCCCCTGAATACAAATTCATCATTATCTAGATAGACTATTCGGTTCTTTGAGAAAGTATCTTCTAAAGAAATAAAGTCAGTGCCGCATCCTGGATAATATATTAAACCAAGAAATAAAATAGGAAAAGTTTCCCCTAGTCTTTGGATATATTCTTTAGAATCAACAAAAAAAGATCTTGTATGATATCCTTCAGGAATCGACATATTTTGGATTTTAAAGATTTTTATTTAATTCTACAACTGAGACTTTAATTTTGTCTCCATCATATTCAAATTTAAAAATGATAGGCTCAGATTTATTATTGGTAATATAAAGATTTTGACGGGTGTTTGCACCTTTATTAAAGGGGTTGGCATAAATAGACACACCAAATTCTTTGGGAATATCGGGAATATTTCTAAAATCATGGTTGGTAGGAGCTTCGGCCTCAAGGTCTGCATCTTTGGCCACCCAATAAATTAGAGAAGCTAGGTGACAAACTCCATCTCCAAAAAGATACCCTGAGGATCTAAAACCTTCTTTAAAATTAAAATGAGCATTAGTGTGGACCACTTTGCCTTGGTATTTTTCTAAAATATCATCATGGAAAGTAAAGGTTCGATTTGGATCTAATATGAACTGGTATTGAAAGGATTTCCTTACCTGATCCCAATTGGGGGGATTGGGGATGTTAGGGTCTCTCAGGTAAGCTAAATTGAGCAAAATATTATCTTTAAAGACCTCATTTACCCAGGGATCTTCATGACGATTATCAAGTCTCATCTCATGCTGGGCCAGAATATGATCTTTTGGTAAATCTAAATCCCCAAAAGTTAAAAACGGCAGCATGATAAATAGCGGCACAAAAGTTACAGGCCTTCTTAAATAGACCATAAGCTGAGCAGTTTAACACACTATGAGTTATAATTCAAGCTAAGGAGTGGTAAAAAGCTTATGAATAATGGAAGATTTTTGCATTTGTTGGGCCTGGGTCCAGTTAAAAAAGCAAACTCCTTCTGAAGGAGGCTTTTGGGCTTCTTTAAAAGCCTGAGTAATTTCTTCTTTGGTTAATCGGTCTTCTAAATTATCTGGCATGTCTTTAATTTGAATAATTGGTAAGATTGGTTTTTTGGTTTGTTGGTGCATCCAACTGACAAATTCCGAAATATAGGTGGTTGGTTTACCGATCATCCGATGATAGAACATGGGGGATGAGGCATCAAAGATTTTACCTAAGATAGAGTGGTCCTGACCTAAACTACTGGTCAGTTGTGGCACTTCTTCAGACCTGAAAGGTACTGCAAAATAGCCAAGTTTGGCTTGATGACCAATGTATTGTTTGGCCTTATTTAGATGATCAAGCAGTATTTGGACTCGATCTTTTCCTCGGCACCATTTACAGTCAGCATGAAGGTTAGGAATTTGACTGCCCTTGATTTGTTCCCAAGAGCCATCAAATCTGAAATGATCCAGCCAAATTTCAGCAGCTTTGTATGTCAAGGCAGCTTGTAACTTGTGAGCTAATTGATCAAAGGCTTTGGGGCTGGCTGGACAATCTCCTTGCTCAAGAGCTGTTATACAAATAGCCAGATCAAGCTTTACACACCAGGTGTGTAAACGTAATTTTTCCCAGACTTTTAGGGTCAGGTGGTCTAAGGTGACAATTAAATGGTTAGCCCCACTATTTTCGATTCCATTTATGTCAAGCGGATCTACAAAAATCGATTTAATCATGGCTCTTATGATACAGTGTTAGGTAGGAAAATGAAAATTACAGCCTATCAAAATAGGCAAGTTTTAATTTTATCATTGGCTTTGGGTTTAATCTTTTTTGGTTTTAATGCAGCTGAACAACACTTTACTGCCTTTTATCAACTAACTGGCAGGCAAAATTTGGCCTTTCAAGCCTTGGCCATTTTATATGGGGCGATTGTGGTAGGAAATTTGATTGGTCCCTCAATTGTTCGATTGATTGGTATCAAATCATCTTTATTTTTAGGTTACCTAGCTTATGTGGCCTTGGTCTTTGGGATAGTGACTAAAATACCATTTTTAGTTTACTTATTGTCAGCTCTTTTGGGAATTGGGGCAGGAATTTCCGGTATTGCCAGGATAGATTTTCTGAGGCTGATTGCACCTGTTAATCAAAGAGGTGAATATGCCGGAGCACCAGAATCTTTAAGGACTTTTGGCGGATTTTTAGGGGTAGTAAGTGTCAGTTTATTTTTGCAATTTTTAAATATTGATCAAACCTTTATCCTGTTGGGGGCAGTGATGCTTTTGGGAGTTGGTTTGATGCTATTTTTAAAAGAGGTGCCATTGGATGATAGTTTGAGCTCAGTAAGTAGCCTGGGGGTGATGGTCAGATATATGGTTGACCCAAAAATCTTGCTGCTTTTACCATCAGGATTAGCAGCTGGGTTTTTGCTGGGTTTGGTGTTGGGCGCCATTCCTGCTGCCATTTCCCAAAATTTCGGCATAGAGTGGGTGGGGATTATTACCTCACTTTTCCATCTGACTTTGGCTTTAATTTTGGTGACAGCAGGATACTGGTCTGATCTAAAGGGTAGGTTTATTTTTATTTATGGAGGGATGATAGTCTCAATTTTGGCTGTTACGATCTTTTTAAATTTCCTTACTCTGCCTGCCTTAATTTTGGTGATGATTCTTTTGGGTTTGGGTGGATCACTGGGAGGAGGAGCTTTTAGCGCTTTGATGCTGGATACTTTTGAGAAAAGGGTTAAAGAGGCCTCAGCCACATTAAATAATTTGACCATCATTTTGGGCATTGTTCCCGCTTTCTTACTTCCCCAATTTTTAAACAGAAATGAATTATTTAATTTAGGGATCATTCTGACTTTACTTGGGATATTGACTTTGTTTATCTTTCAAAAGTTGTATGATTAAGATATAGCATGATCAAAATACTGCCCTTTGTCTTAATACCAATCATCATTGCCGGAGTAGTTTTTTGGAGGTTTACTGCCGCGCAAAAATTAGAAACTCCAAAACAAGGAGGTAGTGAACCAGTGGAGGTGCCAAAGACTTTGCCCAGCGAACCTTTGGATGAACCAGATATTAGCCCCAAGCCTACAGTAAAGGGAAGTCCATCATCTCAAACAGATAGCTCCCTTGATAAAAGATTAAAAGATGCAGAGGGAGCTATAACTGAACTTAAAGCCAGAATCTCCAGTTTGGAAAAATCTTCTAAATCTACTACCACTACCACTACCTCTTCCGGAGTGACCACTTATATTCCCTTGGGATCAGGGGGATCTTGGGGAAATAAGGACTGGTATTCACTTGTTGAGTATGAAGTATCTTTGGATCCGGCTAATTTTCCTGGATATAAAAATATGGAATTGGAAGTGACTTTTAGGTTGAGTGAAGCTGCAGGAACCGGTTATATCAGACTTTTTAATATAACTGATAATCAGGCTACTTCCGGAGAAGTGACTACCACTTCAACATCTTACTCCTTAAAAACCACCTCAACTTTTACCATTCCTGCAGGGACCAAAGTTTACCGGCTGCAAATCAAAAGCTCAGAAGGAAAAGATTTATTTATTCAATCAGCCAGAATTAAGGTGAATTTCTAGATTTTTTTGACAATCAGAGTAACTTCATTTCCTGTGACCTGCTGGACGTAAATATTAAATAGATTGAAAACATTTTGCTGGCGACGAAGATTGGCCATTTCTGCTGTTTGATTCCCGCCTAAAGTGAAAGAGAAACTTTCTGTCTGTCCCTGATAAGTGGCCTGTCCCAAAACTTTATTTGGCATATCATAGGTGCCTTCTGAGGGAACGGTAATGGTGGTGATTTTAATCTTCAAATTAGTATTAGAGATTTCCACCTCATCACCTGCTTTCATGGAAAATGACTGATTGAGACTAACTATGGTTGTTTTAGATGGGGAAGAGGTAGGTTGAGAAGTAGAGGATAGAGTTGGGGTAGAAGATGGAGAAGGGGAAACAGAAGAAGTAGGTTGAGGGCTCATAGCTGGATTCTCATTTGGAGTAATAGATGGTGGTTTTTCTAAATTTGCCAAATAGCTAGTGCCAGCAATGGCAGTAACGACCACAATCACCATTAAGATTGCAATCAGGGTAAAACCACGTTCAGTTCTCATGAACGTGGTAAATCCATTTTTGCTCACCATCAAATTCTCTCAAAAAAGGCTCAAGAAAACAAGCTTGGCAGGTCCTGATAAATTTATACCGAGTTTGTCGAAGTATTTATGGTGAGCGAAACGAACCACTATGTTGGAAGGTATTTTATCAATAATTATAATTACCACTCCCAACACTGGATTGGAATATAAGTAACACCCCTATCTGTTTGCACTTCTCGCAAAAGTGCTCCTATTGAAGAAGCTAGAATTAATCCACCAAAGTCATAATATCCTCTTGGGTCAATATGGACTCTTGCATCAGGGAAATGGTTGGCTATTTGATCTTCTAGATAGGGGACTTCCCTTTCTTGTGCACTAATGAGAATATCTCGTACATTGTAATTTCTTCTCTCTATGATTTTTATTAAATCTTCAAATGCTACCCCATGATTAACTGGTATATGCGCGCCCATAAATACATCTGAAGCTGGATAGGAAGTATCTTTCATACGAAATGCAAAACCTGAACAGTCAGTTAAATTAAATGTTGTCATCTGTTCGTTTTCAGCAAGTGTCCGAAGTATTACTTCCCACATCCTGACATTTACAACTGTTTGTCCTTCGGTTCTTATTGATTCGATTGTAGCTACTTGCGCAGGAAATACACGACCCCACTTATTTTCTTCACTGACTCTGTAATACCCTAATCCCCTAAGAGGACTTAATAAAACCTTCGTGTCATCCTGAAGAAGATCAAAGTAGTGCTGAACTTTTTGATTGAACTGTGGTCCACATTCTAACTTGCTCATGAGCTGATAATAACATTTTTTAAAGGAAGGAGCAAACTATAAGTCTATTATGCAGGGCAAATAAAACAATGTAGTTTGTGCTTAACTTTCAGGTAGACTATTTTTCTTAAAGTACTCTCGTAGCATTAGCTTTAAAGTCCTTTTTCCTGGATTAGTTTTGAAATAAGCCTCCCTTCTGACTGCATCTTTTGTTTCTAAGAAGGCTTCATAGAAGATTAATTTAAGCGGAAGCCTTCCTTTAGTAGAAAATACCTTTCCTTCTGAATGTTCCTTAAATCTTTTTCTTAAATCAGAAGTGGAGCCCATATAGAATTTTTTGTCTTTAAATGAATAAAGCACATAGGTATAATGCATATTTTGTGGCACGCCATGAAGTTAAGCGCAAGCGCATACTTCATGGCAGGGATGCCAGGATTCGGACCTGGAAGAGCGGTTTTGGAGACCGCCATGATTCCATTTCATCACATCCCTAAACTTTTCAATTATACTGGAAAAAAGAGTGCTAGTCTAACCTAATTTAGAGGATTCTGTGTGCTCTGTTCTTTTTTTGCAGTGTTTACAAAATTTGTTCAATGTTAGCTTTTCTTTTTGTTCTATGGTGTTTTTTGAACTAGTGTAATTTCTGTTTTTACAAACAGAACAAACAAAAGCTATTAATATCCTATTTCCCTTTTTAGCCATTTGTATATTCTATTTGACAAAAGGGAAAATATCAATATATGCTAAATATGCCAGGGAATTTTATGGCCATTCTTATAGAAGGAGAGAGGAAAATTAAACTTCCAGAGGGAAACGAGGATATTTTAATGTTTGAAAGTAATGTCAGAAGGGTAATTAGGTGGGTAGAAGTTTTAAGACAATTGAACGAGGAAGGCTTTGGAGATCATCAAGAGTTTATTGATAGAATAGAAGGATCCTTAAAGTTTATCGAGAGGCAAAGTCTTGTTAAAACAACTTCTTATGATCATTAACTCTGCTGGCAACATCACTATATAAAGAAGCTTTCAATTCCTCCATTTCCTCTTCAGGAAAATAATCCGATATTCTTTCCAGATATACACCTTCTGCAGTCTCTACCACTCCAAATGGCCCTGCATATATGGCTGGAGCAATGGTCAAATAACCACTTTGAGACTCTTTATCATAAGAAAATACCAGAGCATAACCACCGCCTGTTTTCCACTCCCTAAGCTCAGTTTTACCATCCCCCAGCTTCGGACTTATATAATTTAATGCCCTGATTAAGGCTGGGGGAAAGCCTTGTTTCCGCAGTCTTCTAATGTTTTTAAGGCGCACTGAGGAAGCTAAGAGCTTGGGAGGTGATTTTAAATCCTCTATATCTAAGGGAGAAATGGCTGCCAGTTCTTTGTTAACAAGGCTGGCAATTTTCAAATCAACGCTGGCTGGTTTAAAGTTAGTCAGTGCTTCACTGATGGCATTGCATACCTCATCTAATTTCATGGTTAAAGGTCTAAAGACATCTGTATAGAACCCTGGAGTTTCCAAAATCTCCACAATATTTTTTCTTAAGGGTACTCTGATCCCTCGACGGCTAATTTCGGTCTTGCTTCTGTCCAAAATTTCATCAAGTAGTTGTTGATCTCCGGAAAAATTGTCCAAGAAATGGCGGACTAAACGGCCAGATGGGGTACCAAAGCTGGTTCCTTTGATAGCTCTGAGTTGGGCTGGGGTTAACTCTTCTTCTCTGATAAAACCGAGTGATTGGTCATCTTCTGGGTTGGGCTGGGCCCAAATTTGGAAGTGGAGTTTAGTTAAAATACTTTGCCCTCCTGGCTGAAGAGATCTGGGAGTATTATTAATACCCCAATAACATGAAACTGCTCGCTTTTGCTCATAAATTGGTCTGGCCGCTTGGGCCATCCTGGACATCAGTGGTCCTCCTACTTCATCAGCCAATCTGGTTGGATCTGGAATATATGTATCAGAAATATTCATCACCATCACATTGCCAATATAACTGTAGGCTGCACGGTTAACAATCACCATCCAACCCTTCATCCCGTCTATTTCAGCAACAATGTAGGGAGCAAGTTGTTCATGCACATTGGGATAGCTTAATGAGGCCTCACGAGTTAATATTACAGAACGATCTTCATTGAGTCTTTGATTGGGAATAGTCCGTTTTAAAATAAGTCTTTCTTTAGCCTCAACTACCATATAAGCCAATTCAGTGTGACAAATTCACAATTGATTGTCAAATGGAGGAAATTTGGATAACTAGAAAAGGTTAATCAAAAACTGGTAAAATAGCTCTACGCCTCCTTAGCTCAGTGGTAGAGCAGCGGTTTTGTAAGCAGAGCTTGCGAGAACTACGCAAACTATTGTAATCGTTGTTACAATAGTACTTCGTTCTCTAAAACCGTCGATGCCGAGATAGCTCAGCGGTAGAGCAACGCTTTTGTAAAGCGAAGGTCCCGGGTTCAAATCCCGGTCTCGGCTCCCAAAAACGACAGTTCGACAATTCGCCTCTGGCGAATTGCAACGTTCTCGAGCGAAGCGAGAGGTTGTTATTCTGCCAGGGGGCTCCATTTGCCGACATGGCTCAGTGGCAGAGCAACTCCATGGTAAGGAGTAGGTCGGGGGTTCGATTCCCCCTGTCGGCTCCATAAATTTTAACACACACTTAATATGAATGGGAAACAAGATTGAGGTAATAATAGACAATTCTGCAAACTATATTGCAGTTAAAAAGATATCAGAATTGTCCAAATATAATAACTCCCTACATTAGTCGTTGGCTAAAGTATTTCCCCCCGGAAATTAGGTGGGAATCCTAGGTCGAAGCAAAAAATGGCAGTCGACCACTCCGGATAACCCTTCTAGGTTACAAACAGTGGAGGAAAAATTCTTCAGCTTTAAACGTGCTAGGTAGGGACAGATCCTTTTTGGGCCATCTACTATGTGCTTTAAAGGATATCCTTATCTTAATACTAAATCCTTCTATTTGTCAAGAGGGATTTTACCCTGAGCGAAGTCAAAGGCTTGACAAAATAAGATGTGTATGTTAATGTGTATGTGTATGTTAAATAGAAGAGCTCAGATACTTTTTGATAAAGAATTATGGAATCAGATCACCAAGCTGGCTCAGGCTGAAAAAACCTCCATAGGTGATTTTGTCAGAAAAACTCTCAGAGATAGAGTGGCTGAAGAAAAACGTCTGGAGAAAAGAAGAAGAGCAATTGATGCCACACTTTTAGGCAGATTAATCTCCAAAGATAAGATTGATTATAAAGAACTGATAAACTATGGCCGCAAGTGGTAAAAAATATATTGTTGATGCCTCTTTTGTTTTGTCATTTTTACTTCCAGATGAAAAACATGAAGATGTAGATCAATTTTTTAATCAATATAAAGGAGGGATTATAGATCTTTGGTCTACAGCTCTTTTGCCTTTTGAGGTGGTAAATGGATTAAAATTGGCAGTAGATAGAAAAAGAATCAGCACCAAGTATGCCAAAGAGAGAATGAGAGAATTTTTTGATTACGGGATCACTCTCTATTCCGTGAATCTTTTTGAGGTTTTTGATCTATCACAAAAGCATGAGTTAACAATCTATGATGCTGGCTACTACTTCTTGGCAAAACAGGAAAAGACTCATCTGCTAACTAAGGATGAAAAGTTAGACAAGCTCAAATAATCTTTGATCAGGCTCTTCAAAAATTAACCTAATTTCTGTTATGCTATTTTGATGAGGAAATCACCGCTTTTTTTCATTTATCTGGCTACTTTTGTCAACATCATTGGCTTTGGGATGGTTTTTCCTCTGCTGCCTTATTATGCCAGAGAGTTTCAAGCATCAGAAGCCTTAATTGGCCTTTTAGCATCATCTTTTGCCATCGGAGAATTTTTCTTTGCCCCAATTTGGGGCAGACTATCCGACAGATTTGGCAGAAAGCCGATCATTTTACTCTCACTTTTGGGTATTAGTTTTGCCTTTGCCTCTTTTGCCATTGCCAATACCTTAAGCTGGCTTTTTATCTCGCGCTTTTTACAAGGAGTTTTCTCTGCTGCCACCTTCACCTCAGCTGCAGCTTATGTGGCTGATATCACCACTAAGGAGGAGCGGATTAAGGGTATGAGCCGCCTTGGTGCTTCAGTTGCCGCTGGATTTATTTTTGGACCGGCCATTGGCGGAATGTTATCTTCTCAAAATCATCAGCTACCCTTTTTTACAGCTGCAGCATTGACAATCTTCAATGCCATCTTTGTAATGCTGCTCTTAAAAGAGTCTTTAAAGCAAAAAGAGGAGAGATTAGTTTTAAGAGAAGGTTTTTTAAATATTAAAGCCATGTATCATGGTTTAAGGGGAGAATTAGGTACACTTTTTATCCTGATTTTTCTTTGGTCATATGCTTTGTCCAATAATCAAGTGGCAATTCCTCTTTTTGGAGGGGAAATATTGCTTATTTCAGCGGCTCTGATTGGTATCTTTTTTTCTTTACAAGGTTTTACTTCTGCCTCAGTCCAGTGGTTTTTGCTTGCTAAAATTACCAAAAAAATAGGGGAACATCCTACGGCTGTTCTAGGACTGAGCTTAATGGCCATATCTTTAATGCTAATGCCCTTTTCGTCTTTGCCTTTTATTTTGGCTCTTTTAATGATGGGTTTTTCTTTTTCTTCTGCCATCACCCGGCCCACAATTCAGACTTTAATTTCCAAAGAAACTAAAGAGGGTCAGGGAACAACTATGGGGATTGCTGCTTCTTTTGAAAGTTTTGGAAGAATTTTAGGGCCTATTTTAGGAGGCTACTTATTTGGGAAATTAGGTTATCATTCACCATTTACTTTTTCAGCAGCGGTGATATTTCTGGCTTTAATTTTTGTAATGAGACAAAGGCATTTTTTAAGAAAAGAAATTTAGTTTTTTACTCTTTTCCTAGTACGACTGGTACCCAAAAACCATTCCTTATAGTTTCAGAAGGAGGTTCCTCACAAAACTCTCTGGCATAGATCCAGGAATAACATGGCATTCTTTTGTTGATGTATAGTATACAAACCAAGTTTCAACCCACCGCTCTCTATTCATAAATTATCATTTTACCAGTTTCCTAAAATCCCAATAGATTACTAAATAAACTGACAAAAAAGCCTAAAACTGCTTGTAAAAGTGAGGTTCTGCCAAAAGGAATCATTATAAAAATTAGAAGAATTAAGATACCATAGCGTTCCAGTTTTTGATATTCTTTAGCAAATTTATAGGGCAGTTGGGACAGTAACACCTTTGATCCATCTAAGGGTGGAATGGGAAAAAGATTAAATATCCCTAACACCAAATTGATTAAGACCGTAAAACGGAGTAGTGATCCCAACAGGGCAGGAAAGGTTTGAGGTAAGGCATTTAAAAAATGGTAGATTAAAGCTGCAGCTATGGCTAAGCTGAAGTTAGCCAAAATTCCAGCTGCTGAAACTAACAGCTCCCCGCGTCTTAAATTGGTAAAATTTAATGGATTAACCGGGACTGGTTTGGCCCAGCCAAAGAGAATAGGGGAGCCAGAAAGGATGAGTAATGCTGGAAGTAATATTGTGCCAATAGGGTCAATGTGTGGTAGTGGATTTAAAGTTAATCTGCCAGCTCTTTCAGCTGTTCTATCTCCAAACTTTAAGGCCACAAAGCCGTGCATCACCTCATGGACAATAACTGAAAAAAGTAGAATGATTATTGATAAAGCTAGAAATTCCGGGTTCATACCATTGTCATTCCGAGCCCCGTAACGAAGTACGGGGTAAACTCTGCGAGGAATCTCTAGACTTGTTCTAGAATCCTACAGAGATCCTTCAGTCGCTTCGCTCCTTCAGGATGACAAACTGCGTTTAGAGATTGTACGCAGTTTGTCAACTAGGCTTACTTATGTTATATTATCACAAATGACAATTTGCTCAAGATGTGGAAAAGGGAAACAAAAATTGGCTTTTTCCAGGCACAAAAAAGGTTCCTCAGGAGCCGGTGGCGTTTGGGCCCTGCGTGCTCCAATTCACAAAAGAGTCCAAAAACCAAATTTACATATGTTTATGGGTAAAAAATACTGTACAAAGTGCTTAAGAATAGTTAAGAAATTAATACTTTCCCAAAAGCAAACTAAACCTCAAATTTCCCAAGAAGCTCCTTTAGTAAGCTAATAACATGCCCCTTTTAGAGATTAAAAAGTGGCC
>JACOXG010000006.1 GCA_016176405.1 Candidatus Daviesbacteria bacterium
TATAATGAGGCTCAAGCTTTACCTGAACTTTTTGAGGAAATAAAACAAGTTAACTTAAAAAAATATGAAATTGTGGCTATAAATGACGGGTCAACTGATCATACAGCCTCGGTTTTAAAAGAATTGGAACAACAAGACCCTTCTTTAAAAACTGTCTATCTTAGGAGGCGCCAAGGTAAATGGGCTGCTTTAGAAGCTGGTTTCAAGAATGCAGTAGGCCAAATTATAATTACTTTAGACTCAGATCTTCAGGATAATCCCATAGAAATTAGTAAGCTTTTGGTCAAATTACAAATGGGATATGATTTAGTTTCTGGTGCCAGAATTAAAAGGTCTGATTCTTTTTATAAAGTGTTGATGTCAAGATTTGGCAATTTTCTGGCTTCTAGCCTAACACGAAAGAATTTTTTAGACTTAAATTCTCCATTCAAAGTATATAAAAGAAAGGTAATTGAAGATTATAAAGTAGCTGAAGTTCCCATAAATCACAGGCCAAGGCTTTTTGGTAAATCCAAATTTGGTATTGTTAAATATCTAAGAATAATTTATGACCTAATCCTGGTGCTTCTGCTATTTTCAGGTTCGGGGAGAATAACAAGGGATTATAAAAATCTTTCTAAAAGGCGGTATAAAGGAAGGGCGCCAGGGTAGATGATTGGGTAAATATTAAAAGGATGCCTATCAAAAGTAAAAACACCACAAATGGAATCATCCACCAAAGTTTATTTTGCCAAAAATATGAGAGGAGTTCTTTAATAGTTGAAAGACGGTTTAAAAATCCCTTCATAAAACCTGTAAAATTAGCTTAACACATGATGATAAACATATAAAGCGCAACCTAGGGCTCCTCCATTATCACCACAATTTTTGGGAATATAGACTCTTTTAAAAGGTGTACGTTTGGTGATTTTTGCATTCACTATTGAATTTAGAGCTACACCACCACTATAGACTAAGTTTTCCATTTTGGTTTTAGTATAAATAAATTGGAGCATAGTAAAAATAATTTCTTCTATGCATTTTTGTAAACTTGAAGCTAGGTCAAATTCATCCAAATCCTGAAACTCTTTCGCAAACTTTTTAGAATACATATGCTTAGAGGATTTATGAAAGCTAAAATAATCCAAATTTAACTTTATTGAACTATCCTTGTTTAACTTAACAATCTTTGTCATCTTATCCATATATTTGGCTTTTCCCTTATTGGCCATCGCCATTATCTTACCTTCTCCCTCATTTATCTTAAACCCTAAAAAGGAAGTAAAGGTTGAGTATAAAAGCCCTACTGAATTAGGGTATCTCATTTCTGCAACAGGATAAATTTTATTATCAAAACATCTTCCCCAAGAGCCTGTTGTCCACTCTCCCACTCCATCCAAAGTTAAATATGCTGCTCTTTTGAAAGGTGATGAATAAAAGCTTGTTGCAGCATGAGACAGATGGTGTGGGACAAAAAGAATTTTTTCAGAATTTAGATTAAGTCTACCTGCAATTATTGATTTAATCCAAAGCTTCTCTGTTAAAAAGTTTCTCATTGAGGAGACAAAAAAACTTAAGGAGAAGGGGAAATACTTTAATGAAATCATAAGAGAGCGTTCAAACTTCAAAAAGGGCTTTTCATAAAAAACAATGTAATCTAGCTTGTTTGAATTGATTCCTGCTTCTTTCAAACAAAATTCTATGGCTTTTTGAGGAAAAGAGGCATCATTTTTAATCTTAGAGAATCTCTCCTCCTCACAAAATACTAAAATTTCACCATCCTCTAAAATGGCAGCAGCTGAATGGTGATAAAAGCAAGATATGCCTAATATATACATTAAGATTGTCTTTTCAAATCATCCAAGGTATCTGATTTTAGTTTCCAGCTACTCCATCCCTGTTTAGTTTTTTGATTCATTAGTATATAAATAGAAGCAAATATTGGCACAATTAAAATATAAACCAAAGACAGTAAAACCAATGCCTGTAAACTGGTAATTTTTGCGGTGATTTTTTTAAAAAGTAATAAATGCCTCTTTTTCATCTTGCAAGCAGTCCCTGTATTATTGCAATTACTCTGTTAAAACTGAACTTATAAAGAAATCTGCAATATATTTTCCTATTAAATCGTTTGCAAACTCTTTGGGATGAGCCCAATCAAAATACAAATCCTGATTTCGGTTTTCCCGTAAAATCGGCAAAAGATCAATATAATAAAAACCCAAATCTTTGGTTTTTTGCTGTAAAATCCGCTGTGGAGTATTCTCCAAAAAATCGCTATTTATTTGGTAAATAACTGGAAACGCCACTACCACTACCTTAAAACCATTGGTCTGAGAGAGTGAGTGCAGTTTTTTAAATTCTTCATCAACTGTTGGCCATGAATCTTCCTCCCAGGCTGCTCCCCAGTCATATTTGGCCATCTTTGCAAATTGCAAAAATGCCGCTCTGTCTTGTTGCCAGTTCAACTTTTCCCCACCTTTCCAATTGAACCGATCGATCCCTTTTTGCTTAATCCATTCCCTCCAGATCAAACCTTCATAAAGTCTATTTATTAAGACACTTTGTCTTCTTAACCATCCTTTATGACCAACTTCTTGGGGGAATCCCCATGGTGGACGGCTATCATTAAGATAAAGTGCCACCAAGACAATGTCAGGCTTGATACCAAGACCTTTCTCCTGAAGAATAGCGACCTCTTCCTTAATACCTATATCTACCACTCCGGCATTAATCACAGAGATCTGTTTTTTTGATTGAAAGTGGTTGAGATAATCTTCCAGACGTTCTACATAGACTTGATTTGCCTGCAAGTAATCTCCGAGCGTGATCGAATCTCCCAGTGCCAGAATGCGCAAATCCCTTTCTCTTTTATCATTGCCTAAATCTTGATCTCGAAAACCCAGCTGATTGGTTTCAATCACAGTATTTTGGTGTGAAAGATAATGGTTTAGAATAGTTGCCTTAATATTGGGGACTAATCTTCTTCCTGCCGGAGTATCAACAATCAAAGCCTCTGGATATGATTGGGTCAGCAAAAAACCATCATTGCTGCCTTGAACAATATATGAGGTGGTCAGTCGCAAATAGATTTCCAAACCAATTAGTAGAATAACCAGAAGCACTAAACTGCCGAGGGGAAAAAGTATCTTTCTATTCATTCCCACTATTATAACTGAAAGGTTCGACTCGTAAAATGAGCCAGAAAATAGAATTCTCAACCGGTGTTAGATAGTGGTTATAGATTGATTTTGCTTTCCCATCCTTTATTATGTCTGAGATGGTCTGCCGGAAAAAATCACTATCACCCTGTTCGAGGGGATCATACCAAAGATAATAGTACTGATAGTAGGTCTTGGAGATTAAAATGTAGTCTATTTGCTCAAGAATTTTCTGACGCTCCGCCTTCTTTTGGAGATTGAAAAATTGCAAAGAGTTTACATCACGGAAATAATTTATATCACGCACCAAAATACCAAAGGTGATATCACTCTCCAAAAGTACTCTGCTGCCTCTGGGAACGGGCTGAGCCATCAACAGCCGAATCGCATCCTGAGTATAGATGGCATAGTTAACGTTGCCTTGGGAGATATATTCTTGCCATACCTGAAGTGAGTCTCTCTCGGTCTTAATCATCACCATCAATACAGCAAAAAGCAATGACAGAGAGATCAGCTGGATAATTCGACTGATCCAAAAGTACTGTCTCATTTTTTTGATAAGGAAATGGTAGGTCAGGAATATGCCTGCCCAACCGAAAGCTACTATCAGAGGGATGAGAAATTGAAAAAATCTCTCCAGAAACTCACCTACTCCCAGACTAAAATAGACAATTAGAAACAAAACTATTCCCAAAACAGATAGGTATGTTCGGCGCTGGCGAAACCATATTAAAGTTGCCACAGCCGGCAAAAATAAATAAATCAGTCCCGGACTTTCAACAAAGATAGTGACCATGGCATCATAGATGTAGCGCAGTATCCGTACCAAACGCATCAGAAGAGTTGATTCATGGATAAAAACATAGCCTGCTTGAGGGCCGAATGCCTCAAGCGGGTTCCAATTTCCATACAGGAGATACTGAACAAAAAACAGACTGGAAAATGTCACCGAAGCCAATGCAACTGTAAAAAGGAACGGGCGCCAGCGTCTCCTTATCAGCTGATGAAAGACAGCCAGCCAGATCAATACTCCAAATCCTTCCGGCCGAATCAGAGTAGCAGCACAAAGAATAAAAACACCGACTCTTTCCCGACCAGTTGCAAAGAAGCGTAATCCGATCAAAAGCAGCGGCAAAAAAAAGATCATTGATGATCCATCCGCAAATAATCCTGTTACAGGTGTCAGGCTGATTAAGAATGCTGCTGCAAATATCCCGGCCATATTTCCAGCGATATCAGCGCCTAAGCGGGCCGTGGCAGTGGTCAGCAGCGCAGCAAAGAAAGCCAGTAATCCTTTGATTAACACTTCAGACCCGAATATCCAAAACGATAAATCATAGGTGAACCCCAGTAGAAACATCAGAGCAGGCTTAGGGGTCACTCCTCCAAAAGATCCTGCCAAATGAGGGTTGAATAAGATGTGCCAGTAGGCAATTTGTGCAATATTGTCGCCAACAATATAAAAGATATTGCCGAATGGATGAAGCAGGAAGAAAACTAAAGCAGCGGTAAAAACTATTAAATTCTTGTGCATTTGAGTTTGATCCTGTAATATTGCCCTAATTTAATATGATACCAGTTTCTAAACCCATTATTCCCAAAAATGCCGAAAGAAATCTTTTGGAGTGTCTAAAAACTGGCTGGGTTTCCTCGGTCGGTCCATTTATTAATCTTTTTGAGGAAAGTTTTGCTAAATACTTGGGGATAAGTTTTGCCATCACCAGCACCAGCGGCACAGCCTCCCTTCATCTTGCTTTAGCAGCACTAAATATTGGCAAAGGCGATGAGGTAATAGTTCCAACATTTACCATGATCGCTCCTGTCTTTGCTGTTTTATATGTGGGGGCAAAACCAGTCCTAGTTGACTCTGATCTGGATACTTGGAATATGGATACATCCCTTATTGAAAAAAAGATTACCAAAAAAACCAAGGCCATTTTGGTGGTACATATCTACGGCCATCCTGCTGATTTAAAGCCTATTCTGGCTCTGGCTAAAAAATATGGCCTCTTTATAATTGAAGATGCTGCAGAAAGCTTGGGAAGTGAGTATCAGGGAAAAAAGGTAGGTACATTTGGTGATGTAGCTTGTTTTAGTTTTTATGCAAATAAAACTATCACCACAGGTGAAGGAGGGATGGTGGTGACTAACAACAAAAAACTGGCAAAACGCCTAAGACTACTTAAAGATATGGCCCACTCTCCCAAAAAGAGGTTTCTTCATACAGAGGTGGCTTTTACTTATAGAATGACCAATATGCAAGCAGCTTTAGGTCTAGCTCAAATGGAGATAATAGATAAAATTATTGAAAAAAAACGCTCAATTGCCAAGTTTTATCACCTAAGATTTAGTAAACTCCCCTCGCTCACCCTCCCTCCAGAAAAGGCATGGGCCAAAAATGTTTATTGGATGTACGGAATTTTGGTTAAGGATAGAGATAAAATCCGTTCAAAACTTAAGAAGCAGGGTATAGATACTAGGGATTTTTTCATTCCCATGCACCAACAAGTGGTCCTTGCCAAACTTAACCTGATTCAAAACAAGCATTACCCAGTGGCAGATTATCTATCCAAGCATGGACTATATCTGCCCTCAGGACCCAATCTGATAATAGAGGAACAAAAAAAAGTTTGTCAGGCTTTAGAGGAAGTGATATGAAGTGTAGACTTTGCCAAGGAAAAGTAAAAAAGTTTTTAGACTTAGGTAAAACTGCCCTGCCTGAAGAATTTAGATTACAAAAGGACCTTGGGAAACCAATTAATAAATATCCACTTAATTTGGTTTATTGCCTAAATTGTAACCATGTACAATTAGGATTTGTACCGCCAATAGATATTATTTATAAGAAAAACTACTTCTATGATTATTCTTTGACAAAATCTGGTAGAACTCACTGGCACAAACTATCTAAAAAGATATATAAAGATTACAAACCAGATAAAAATGATTTAGTAGTAGATATTGGCAGCAATACTGGTACCCTACTTTCTCAATTTAGATTATTGGGCTTAAGGATTTTGGGCATTGATCCTGCCAAAAGACTTGTTGAGATTGCCCGAAAAAATAACATCCCCACCCTTAGTGATTATTTCACTCCCCAAGTGGCCAAAAAAATAGTTAAAAACTATGGCCAGGCAAAGATCATTACCTGTACGAATACTTTTGATCATGTTGAAAATCTTGATAAATTTATGGAAGCAATATCTCTCCTGCTTAGAAAAGATGGAAGTTTAGTAATAGAGGTTCCCTACCTTTTTGCAATGATTCAAACCTTAAATCATATTTTTTACCACCAACAAATTGATTACCTAATGGTAAAACCACTGGTAGCTTTTTTGGCTAAATTTGAGATGGAAATTACTGATTTGGAAACTATTCCATTACATGGAGGTTCAATTAGAATTTTTATCCATTTTAAGGCCACCAAAAAACCCACCAAGGCAGTTTTCAATCTTATTAAGCAAGAGGAAGTTTTATTTAAAAACTGGTCTAAAGTATTGAAAAGTTTTGCCAAATCTGTTTTAAGACAAAAAAGTAATCTGCAAAGATTTTTGAAAGCTATTAAAGAGAAAAATAAACAAATAGCTGGTATAGGTGCCTCAGCCAAAGGTATTACTCTTTTAAACTATTGCAATATTGGAATGGAAACAATTGACTTTATTACAGAAAAATCCCCTCTTAAGATTGGACGCTTCACCCCTTCTGGAATTCCAATAGTATCTGATGATCATTTAGCCATTCAAAAACCTGATTACCTACTTTTGCTCTCCTGGAACTTTAAAATGGAAATTATCAAAAACTTAAAACAATACCCGATGCAAGAGGTAAAATTCATCCTGCCTATCCCCAAGGTAACTATCATTTAAATGAGGCAAAAAGTACAAGTTATTTTAATAAATGGCAAAAACCCCCTAACGAAAATGGGTGGCTACCAAACTTATACTTATAATTTAGCTAAAATTTTAACCAGTTTAGGCTATAGGGTAAAAATTTTTTGTTTTGGGGCTCAAAATAAAACCATCCAAAGTGACATTGGTACTATCCAAACAGTTTACTTCAGACTCTTTTATTTACCTTTGATAAGATCTGTTGAACTTACTGGACTGATATTTTTAGCACCCATTCTGGCTTGGTCAATCCATCAAGATCTAAAGAATCATCCTCGCAAAATTGTCTGGGGCATTGGTCCCTGGAGTTTGTCAGCCGCCATGCTAAAACTAATCTATCCAAAACTCCATTACTTGTCTTTTTACCCCACCACCTTTCAGCATGAATTTAGAGGTACTCTAGAGGCTTTAAATTTGAAGGATTATGGATTAGTACCCAAACTGGAAGCTTATCTTGCTTTTTATACTATCATTCCTCTTTACACCCTTTTAGAAAGGTTTTTCTTAAAACTGGCTGATAAAATTGTCATCCATTACTCTTCTGCCCAAAAGATTCTACAAGAACAATTTGATATCAAAGATAATCAGTTTATTAAAATTCCAGATTATTCTGAACCTGTTAAAAAGCCCTTTAAAACTCAACCTAAAATACCTCAACTGGTAAAACCATTCATTTTGCTAATAACCAGACAAGATTCAAGGAAGGGTATAAATTTTCTCTTACATGCTTTTGCTATCTTAAATCAGAGAGGAATTAAATATTCTGCAGCTATTATTGGAGGTGGAAGAATGCTTCAAGCAAACAGAAGTCTGGCTCAAAAACTTCAGCTTAAAAATGTTTATCTGCCAGGTTTTACCACTGATCCCAGCTATTTTCTAAAAAAAGCTGACGTGTATGTTTTTTCCTCAGTTGAGGAAGGAAGCTCTGCCATATCAATACTGGAGGCTATGCAATATGGCCTACCAATTGTCTCTACCAATGTTGACGGATTAGTTGAAGATTTAGAGGATAAAAAATCTGCTCTGTTAGTACCTCCCAAAAACCCTCAAGCTTTAGCAGATGCCATGCAAAAGTTAATTCAAAATCCTAAACTGGCCAAAAGACTGGGCAAGGCCGCCAAGAAGGCTTTCCAAGCCAAACATCACCTAACAAAGGTGAAAAAGGAGCTAAGTTCGCTGATAGCTACCTATTATACTTAACAAATCCCTTTTTAAAAAGATTTTTTTAAATCCGTATTTCCAAAGACTTTTTAGAAAGGTTTCTTCTTTTTCAAGCCAGCGGGCCAAACTTATCTTTTCAGCCATGTATGCAAATTGTCTTCCTTTGAAAAAAGGCAAATAATTGGCAAAGGAGGACAAAGTAAACTTATCGATGAGCTTCCTTAAAAAGCTTTTGTGAGCCTCAATAAAGTTAAGCTTGCCTCCTTTTTTTAAAACCCGTCTGATCTCTATTAAACTCTTTGGATCATCAAAAAAATGATAAAAGGTGGAGTCGATCAAAATTACATCAAAATATCCATTTTTAAAAGGTAATTTTTTTGCAGAAGCTAGATAAAATTTGGTCTGGGGATTATTTTTTTGGGCAATTTTGAGTAAATAGCTTGAGATATCAACTCCAAAAACTTTACTGATTCCCATCTGATTTAATAGTTTGATATTTAATCCATCACCACATCCTAAATCTAAAACTTTATTGTTTGGACTTATTTGAAACATCTTTAATCGTCTTCTTCTCAGCCAAAGGTAACGCCTGGTCTTAACGCATTCTCTCTCCCATTGTTTGGTCCGTTTTTGCCAATTCATAGTAGTGGAAGTATACCACTGCCTATGCCCAAATCTGATAATATACAAAGAAGTGATAAGAAATCTTTTTAAGATCCTCTTTTTTATAGGAATTTTTGTCATTTTTCTGCATCCGATTGATAGTGATGGTGATTTTTTTCAGCATGTCAATATTGGCCGCCATGTTTTGGAGAAACAATCTCTACCGTATGTAGATGACCTAACCTTTACGGCAGAAGGGAAATCCTACTTAGGATATTCTTGGGGAAGCGGTATTATCTTTTATCTTATTTATAAATATATTGGGCCAATTGGTGTTAATCTATTTGTGGCTGGGGTTGCAACTCTAACAGCACTTATACTTTTTCGCTTTCTTCAAGCTATTACAAAATCAGACAAAACATCCTTGTTAACCATAGCTTTATCTTTTCCGGTGATTGCTACTAGATTCCCCAGCCGTCCGGAGATTATGACGTATCTGTTTGTGGCAACTCTACTATTAATAAATGAGCTTAGACAAAGGTATACACGCTTAAATCTACTGTTTCCTATCATCATTCTACTTTGGGCTAGTATGTATTCGGTGAGCCTAATTGTAGGTTTGGGGCTGCTGTTTTTGTTTATAATTAATCAATGGATTTTGGATAAGAGAAGATTTGTAAGGCAACAAAGGAGATTTTACCTTGCTCTGCTCATCTGCCTACCCATGGCATTTTTAAACGGCTACGGCGTCTCTGCCCTATTTTATATTTTGCAAGTTCCTAAGGCAACTGAATTTCACGGTGATTGGGCCTCAATAGGTAAAATTCTCTCCACTGCTCCTGATCAATATCTGCTGGTATATCAATATACCCTCCTGATCTTTTTTCTTTACCTGGGATTGTTTATTTTAGTGGCCATTGTTTCATATAAAAACATTCGCTCGCATCTATTCTTTCTGCTGTTAAGTTTAGGCCTACTTGTCCCCTTTTTTGCAGCCAGGCAAATGCCGCTGGCAGTTCTTTTGTCAACACCGCTTTTGGCTGTACTGTTATCCCCATCTTTGAGGTGGCATAAACAATTGGTCAGTCTTAGTTTATTCGTTGCGGCTGTCTCAATATTAATCTTTATCAAAACTCATCCTCCCGCAACAGGAGAGGACCTGGAGTCATTTCCTCCTTCCATGATTTCCTTTATTAAAAATAATCAGCTGGAAGGCCGAGTATTTAATACCCAACGGATCGGTTCATTTCTCTCTTACCATCTTTATCCTAAAGTCAAGGTTTTTGCCGATACCAGAGATGATTTGTTTATTGACACCAATATCTTGCAGGAGATGGGCAAAATCATCCATGCCAAACAAAACATGTCTGCGCTACTAAATAACTATCAGGTTGATATGATCATCGCTGATTTGACCGAAGGAGGATCGTATCAGTATCTTTTGGGCAGTTGGGCGCCTGTTTATTTAGACTCCCTCTATCTGATTTTGGTGCCACCCCAAGTGGTTTATGAAAAAAAACTGACTGTTTTTGATGCCATCAACCCCTATGCTGAGTCTGCAGTCATACCGGGTCGGGCAGAGGAGGCCATCAAGCAATATCAACAAGTTTTGGCCTTATTTGGGCCTTCCTTTAACAACCAGCTCAGACTGGCTCTAGCTTTATCTGCGGCAGGCAGAAGGGATCAGGCCATCGCTGCCTTGAGCAACGACTGGGATAAAATTGGTCAGGCATCACCCTTTTTAGAGAAAGAGCGGCAAATGCTTCTTCTAAAACTAAATTCTTTACCAAAATGAAAAAAATTTTACTGCTGTTGTGGCTGTTTTTCTTCAGTTGTTGGCTAATGTTTAGGACATTTTCCTATGATGAACACACCTTTTATATTGCTGATCACATCGTCTATGATTTTGCCATTCATATTCCCCTAATTCGCTCATTTTCCGTTGGGGAAAACTTTCCGCCTCAATATCCGCTCTTTCCTGGTGAACCGATCCGCTATCATTTTCTCTTTTATTTTTTGGTGGGCATGCTGGAAAAGGGAGGGCTACCAATAGATTGGGCGCTAAATATTCCCAGTGCCTTGGGACTTTTAGCCTTAACTACAGTTCTCTACTACTTAACGAAAGCAATATTTCAACGACGGCTCGTGGCTATTTTGACCGTAATTTTCTTACTGTTTAATGGCAGTTTGACCTTTGTTAAATTTTTTCAAAATCAGCCTCTCAACTTGACAAAATTTACTTCCTTCGGTCCTTTTGATGGAGAAGAAATTGCCGCCTTTTGGAATTTATCTACCTTTACTAATCAACGCCACTTTGCTTGGGGACTGACCATTGGATTGCTTTTCCTATTAACAGCCCTTAAGTTATTTAACAAACCATCTGCTATTAAAATGAGGTGGGCTATCATTTGGGGACTGATCATTGGTTTACTACCATTTTTTCATCAATCCATCCTGATCATCTTGGCAATGATGATGGTTATCTACTTTATTTTATATCTTCCCTTACGTCTATTCATTTTGACTGGCGGGATTATATCTTCACTTTTGATTTTGCCTCAAGTTTACTTTTTTTCCAAAAGTAGTGGCATTTTAATTGATTGGTATCCCGGATATTTAATTCATGATAGCCTGACACCTTGGCATTTTTTTACTTACTGGTTTAAAAATCTAGGGCTTCATTTATTTTTAATTCCACTTGGTTTATATCTTGCCCCCAAACAGCTGAGAAAACCTCTACTTTTGCCCATAGTTTTAATCTTTCTTATTCCCAATCTGCTGCGGTTTTCCCCGGAAGTGGCTACCAACCACAAATTCTTTAATTTTGCCCTTATTTTGGGCAGTATGTTTTCTGCTTATACCTTGGTCCGTCTGCTGGATAGTGCTAAAAAGATATCTGCCAAACTGACTCGTTTGGCAATTCGAACAACATTCATGATTATATTGCTTTTTCTAACTCTCTCTGGAGTGATTGATTTCTTCCCTACCATCAATGATGATAAACATATCTTTACTGATGCACCCAAAAATGAAGTGGTTGAGTGGTTTTTAACCAGTACCGAACCAAATGCTGTGATTTTAAACAGTTCATATGTTTATCATCCGGCCTCTTTAGCCGGACGAAGGATTTTTCTTGGTTGGCCCATGTTTGCTTGGTCACTCGGCTTGAATGTTGATCAAAGGTTTAATGAGTTTAAAACCATCTGGGAAACTGCTGATATTTCCCTCTTATGCAATAAGCTCAAAGAGAATAATATTTCATATGCCATGTACGAAAAATCGGCCAATATGCCTGAGATCCATCCAAAGGTAGATTTATTTGATAAATTTTTTCCCCTGCTTTATGAGAATATTATAAGTGGCATCAAGATTTATGATGCTAAGGCAGGGTGCATAAAAAATGACTAGTCTATCAAAGTATCTTAAGTATCTAATATTAGTTTACCTGATCCTTTTTACTATTCAGCCGCCTCTGGATTTAGATTTGGGCTGGCACCTAAGGTATGGTGAGTATTTTTTTCAAACAGGCCAAGTTTTAAAAGATAACATCATCAGTTTTGTCTGGCCGGACTACAGTTGGGTCCAAGCTTCTTGGGGATATGATCTGCTACTTTATCAAATCTTCACCCGTTTTAGTTTCTTTGGTGTCTCTTTAGGTGCCTCTCTAACCACCCTGTTGATTTTTATACTTATTACATACCCGATTAAAAGATTTACCCTATGGCAGTACTTCTTTCTATCATCAATATTTCTAATCCTCACAGCGCCTCTTTACGCTTCAGGACTCAGATCTCAAACCCCTTCTGCACTGCTTTTCGCTATCACTATTTTAATTACTCATCAGGCATTAAGAAATACTACAAAAACAGTATTCTTGCTGCCTGGTATTTTTTTAATTTGGGCGAATCTGCATGGCGGATTTGCCTTGGGGCTTTTATTACTTTTTGTGATATGGTTAGTGGATGGTCTTTTGCTGCTAAAGGGGGATAAATTAAATAAGAAATGGTTTAATTTTGGTATAATCTTGGGCCTTTCTACACTTACCCCCCTAATCAATCCCTGGGGGATAAGAATTTATCAGGAAACATTTAAGCACTCAAGCAATATTCAGCTAGTTTCTATAAAAGAATGGCAACCACTTACCAGCATGCCATTCGAGGCTGCCATTACCTCTACTATTGTTATTTTATTGGTAACCATTGGTTTTCTGAATCGTAAAAACCTCAACATTCCTTATTCAGTTGCACTTATACTATCTGGATATTTTGCTTTTAGCGCTATCCGTTTTCTGATCCCTTTTGGTATCATGGCCACTTACTTTCTGGCTCAGAATATCTCCATAATTAACTGGAGAAAGTGGTTCCATCCACACTTTATTTGGGGAGCAAAAATTCTATTTATTCTCCTCCTAGCTTTTGATTTTTTTATATTCAAACGCTATTTCTTGTTAGTTAATCCACGAATAATCAACTTCTCTTGGTCCTCATATTGTCAGACTCTTGGCAGTTGCTCCGAGGAAATAACAGAACTTATGCTGAAAAATCCGCCCCAAGGCAATGGTTATAATTTTTATGATTATGGGGGATATTTAAGTTGGAGGGTTCCCCAAGTTAAAACTTTTCTAGATGGTCGGATGTCAGCTTGGGAAAAAGATGGACAAGTACCTCCGCTTGAATTAGGCGACCAGGTCATTTTTTCAGATAACCCTATCCCATTTATCAAGCTTGATAATCAGTATCATTTTAAATGGGCCATAGTTTATACAGAGGCAGCAATCACCAATTATTTGGAATCCCTGGTCAAGGCGGGACTTTGGCAAAAAATCTACCATGATTCTTACTTCACCTATTTTGTAAAATTAAGGTAAGTGACAGAATCTATTCTGCCTTTGAAGAAACATGAAAAAGGATTCTTGGGGAAGATACGAATAAGTTTGGCCTTCTCTCCAGCAAAAAAATATTCCACTCTATCATCTGGCAGGCTATTCCTTTCATGAAGCAAGTAAGGATCATGAACTTCTGCAGTACTCTTAGACAAATCGCTAATTGGTACAAAATCAATATAGGTATCAACAATTCTTTTAATTCGGGCAAACCGGCATTGTGGAAGTGCATCATCCAGCATTAGCCTTGTCACCTTTACTTCCCTTTCTAAATCAATCTCTAAAAAATCACCTTTGTCATCCTTCACAATTCTTAAAGGAGGATTTGTGAGAATTTGCTCTTGACCTATATCAGGATTTAAAAATTGAGGGTCATTTTTATAGATAGTTAGTAAAGTAACTCCATCAATAGTGATTGAATGAATGGGTTTTAAAAAACGAATAGGATAGCGATGTGCAAATACAGGCGGATTTTCTTGATTGAGTACTGAAAGAATATATTCTCCTTGCCTTTCAAAACCGCTAAAATGATCGGGTGAAATACTGATATCCTCCCTTAGCCAGAGCGGAGAAAGAGCAAACATGCTTCCATCCAATAAAGCAAGATTAGCATTAGTTTCTGCATTTTCATTTAACCATAAAGCTGCCTGCTTATAAACGTTGCCATAGGTAATTTTCCAATCTAATAATTCTTTTTGCTGTGCTCCTTTCAGTCCGCCGGCAAAAGAATTAAAGTAAACATTTTCATTAGGGTGTATCTGTATAACTTTAATAAGTAATATAATAAAAGGTATCATAATACATAACTTTAATACTAAAGCTGTTTTCTTGCTGCGTCCTCGCAAAAGCAAAGTTGTGCCAATGCCACAAAGCATTGCAAAAGCTGGTAGAATCTCCATAATCTGACGAAGCCCCATATAAAGACGCATGCCGGGCAGAATTTGGCGTAAAATAACAACCAAAAGCCAAAAAAGCAGCAAATACCCTACCTTTACCTCCCTCGTTGCGCCCCTAATTATTGCTATTGTACCAATGGCAGCTAAAATCAAAACTATTTCCGGAGTCCGAAAGAGTACTAGGACCAAAGGATAAAGATTAAATCCCAGAAAAAGCAATGAATTTTCTGGATCTTGGGAGCCACTCTTTAGCCCTATGTCAAGATAATATTTGGTAACAGAAAACATTTTCCCAACCGGATCTGCCCAAGCATATGGCCAAATTGCTACCAAAAACAAAAAAATCTCTAATCCCCCTAACAATCCTAATAACCCTAATCTTCCTAACTTAAACCAGGCTTTAAATTCCGCTGTCTTTCTTATAAAAAATAACCAAGGAATTAGAATAAACGGCAAAAAGATAATATTCCACTTTATTCCAAGTGCCCCTGCTACAAAAGCTGTAAATACTAAAAACCACCTAAATTTTGATGATTTAACCCAATGCCAAAAAGACCAAATGCTACCTGTAAAAAAAGTTGCCTGCAAAGGATCCTTCATATTAACGTGGGCTTCAGTAATAAACAAGGGATAAAGGGCAAGTGATAAGCCTGCTACGAAGGCTGCAAAATATGAATTGGTTATTTGATAGGTAAAAAGGGAGACTAAAAATATACCGAGTGCTGAAATAAAAATATAAAATAATTGGAAGCTTTCAATGTCTCCAAAGAGTCCTAATTTTTGATAAAAAATTTTATTTGTCAAGGCTGAGAGAATATCGGATAAGGGCAGATGTCCGGGTTCATCATATACAGAGATGGCCGCTGCCCCATTCCATGCTTCATGCTGATAAAAACTGCGTCTTTCTCCTAAATCATCTTTTGCATTTTCAAATTCCAAACGTGGTAAGGGTCTATTTGGTAATTCAACAGGTCTGCCTACCCCACCAGGTGTATCTAAAAAATTATAGCGGGCTGCATATTCTCCTGGTTTAAGAAGAAGAGGAGAAATCCGCTCTGGCTCTCCATATGTCTTTTGACCAGTCAGAAAAAGATATAAATAAGCCTGTCCACGAAGCATACGAATAGGCGCATCCCAATTAATTCCGTAATCAGAAAGTGTCAAGATCCCCACCATTAGAAAGGCTAAAGATAACAAGAGGGGTAAAAAGAACTGTTTCACCAATACATTGTACTAAATTTCTTCGTGGCTGATATATTGGTAGACCATTCGGGATACTTCCTGAATCCTCCTGGCAGCCTCTTCCTCTGACGAGAGGGAGGCCATACAAAGTAGGTATGGCCTTCTTGGTAAGTAAACAATCCCGCAATCCTGGTGCAAATCTTTAGAAAAAATACCAGATTTATTAGCTACAGTGATTTCTTTTGGTATAGGAGCACGTATTCTATCTATATAATCACTAAAAGTAAGTAGTTCCAGAATATATTGGGAATCTTCTTTATGTAAAATTGAAGAAAAATACAAAGCCTTAAGAATAGATGCATAACCTTTGGTGGTAATAATAACCTGATTGTTATCCTCAATATATTCAATATCCAAATTTTCATAAATATATTTATAATCTTCTTCTGGAACTCTGAAGAACAAAATCAAAGCTGCCGTATTATCAGATTCGGTGAGAGCCAATTTTAATGCTTCTCTCAAACTTATTTCTGCTCCCTCACCTCTCTTCCATAGATTTCCAAAATCCTGATTTATTTCCATTTTTGAGATTTTGACCGTTTGATCAATATTTAGATTTGCTCTGCGAGCAAAATTTAGGAAAGCCATGGCGATGGGAACTTTAATTAAGGAAGCTCCGTAAAACTCTGTTCTGTCATTAATCCCAATTGAAATACCTGTTGGTAAATACTCAAAATATAGAGCAAAAGTTTCCTGATAATCTTTGGTTGCCTCTCTCAACTGTTTTCTTAAAGGAATAAAATTAACCAGTAAATCTCGGTCAAAAGATGTAAGCACCCGACTTGCTAAATATGGATATTTTTTTACAAGTGTATCTCCCGTAGCTGATGCTTTACTATTAAAATCAAAAAATAATTTAATATTCAAAACAACAAGAACTACTAAAATACCACCTAAAATATAATTCCACTTCCTAATTTCTTTTAGAATTTGGGTATTCATCCCCTTTAAGATAAATTAGCTTAAATTCTAAAACTCATCAAGGGGTAATTAGAGTACAGAAACGTAAGAAGCACTTACCCAACCATATTGGCTTGGCAAATACTCAATTTGATACCAATCCTCGTATTCTTCAAATACCTCAAATGTTTCCCCAATATTAACTTGCCCAATCTCCTCAAAGGAAGTTCCAGGTCCGCTTCTCACCCGCAAATATCCTAGCTCATTATCATTAATGGTGATTGTTTTGGGCGGAGGAGGACTGGGAGATGGAGTGGGGATGGGAGTGGATGATGGAGTTGGTGTAAGAGTGGGGGTAGCAGAAGGACTCACTTCAGTTGCCAAAACATCAGGTGAATTATTTGATTGACTTATTGAAGTTTTAGCATCTTTGACAGCCAGGGCAGACCAGGTAAATTTTAGATCTTCTGGAGCCGGAACATTTAGCTTAATCACAAAGCCGCGAGTTGTACGTCTGGTCACAATATAGCGAATATCACCGGCAAGTATTTTCTCCTCCAAAGCAGCTTGGGAGGCTTCTTTTGCTAGTAGGTCCTCAGGAGAAAGCAGAGCCCGGTCTTGATCTGATACCATTTCATCTAAGGTAATTGAAATATTCACCAAAGGTGTCTGAGCATATTCTGTCTCAAAGATTACCTCAACTTCAGAAGCATCCTTATTTATAAGGGCAAATCCAGCTGTATCTTTGTTAAAGATTGGCCTACCTTCAAATTCAACATCACCCTTAAACAGTACCTCGGCCAAAAAGTGAGTCCAATCTGTCACAATTAAGGTTCTGACAGTCAAAGATTCCAACACCTGCACAATTCCATCAAAGATGGTGGCCTCCTTAACATGCAGTTCTCCCACTGTCAGCTTACCCAAAACCTCCAAATCTAAAGACACCATAGCTGATTGATCAATAGTTAAGTTGCCTAAGATCTTAATATTTTCATCTTCTATAGTGACCTTCTGAACCAGTTCTGCAGACTGTGATGCTTGAACAATTAATGTATTCAAATCAATTGTTTGATTGCTTGAAGAAGCTATCTGGGCAGCTAAGGAATCCAACTTGACAGTGAGATTTGCTGCCACCAGTTCATCTGTGATAACTTTAAGTCCTTCAATAGAATCAGCCTTGATAGCCTTAGCTGTTAATGTTCCAGCAAAGTAGGCATCGCCGTTGTTAACTATTGAGACAATTTGGCTACCATTTATTCCTGTTACCTCAAGTTGCCCATTATCAGCCAGTTGAATCTCAATCTTACCTGTATCTCCTACTTTTAGAGTTTTAATAACTGCTTCATCAATTGTTGCATAACTGACATCTAAATTACTCAAGGCTGCCTGATTGGCAATCAAAGAATCAGATACCACCTCTTCAGAAAGGATAGCTCCTGTTTTAAGATTGGCGATTATCCCTTCTACTCCTTTAACCACTCCTGAGGTTAATCCTTGAATTGAGTATTTACCAAAATTACTCGCTGATTCAGCTTGACCATCTTTAGCAAAAGGAACTTGGGCTGTATACGGAGTGGTATTTTGTGCCTCAATGGTCAAACTGGCAATATCTTCCTCACCATCAATGGCTTCAGCTGGATCAAAATATGAGGGGGAAACCAATATCTTGATCTTTCCTATCTTTGTGGGATCAGATTCTTCATATGCTGCTAGGGCGCGGCCCACAATCTGACCTGGCTTGGTTGCTTTCATGGCAACACCAGGGGTATTCGAGGTTGTTAATCTGTCTCCTACTTTTATTGGTCCATTCTCTGTGGAAACTTTAACATCAATTTGTCCCAGCATACCCACATTGGCCCAATTTGGACTGTTCGCCCTATCACAATTGCCTAATAATCTATCTTCCTCTGTGGCATCCGCCGGACAATCATCATTATTGTAACCTGTTCCAGTGGTGCTGATCACTCCCAAAATATTGGGTTCATAGGCAGCTCGGGATTTACGGACTTTCTCAGGGTTGTCAACATCTATCACCATCACATCCCCTGGTTCGGATGGCTCTGATTGGGCAATATATTCGGAAAAATCAGCCGCGTTTCCAGCTGAATTAAACCTGTATGTTCTGCCATTCGATCTTACCCAGATACGTCCATTAGTAGTAGTTCCAGATAGCGATCCCAAAGCAAACTGACCATTGGTATTAAGACTTGGAACTGCTGTTCTGTCAGCAAAAAGTGGAAAAGCACTAGAATTTCCCATACCTATTCTGACTTCCCCTGAATCTGTCACCTGAAATGCCTCAGTCCCATTATCCTGAATCAAAAAAACACCTGTGGAGGTTAAATTAATCAACATATTAGCTGAACCATCATTGGTAAAGGTTAAGCCTAAAGCACCGGCTCCAAAGGCAATGGAAGTAGAGGCATCCAGAGTCATGGTATCGGAAAAATCAGTAAAGTCTAATGTGTCAGGGGATACTCCCCCTCCCCCAGCATCATCAGCACAGATAACATTACCTCCATTAGATAATCCTGAACAATTATAGCCATTAAGGACTAATGGTTGCTTATTAACTGAAGCAGTACCCCCAATCCCTAGATTACCATCTACAGTTAAGGTAGAAGAGAATCTACCAGTACCCCAGACATCAAAGTTAAACGATCCATTACCTGATGAGCCAAGTCCTGTTGATCCAATACCTACATTACCTTGGACTAATAATCCATTAGTAGGAGAGGTTGCTCCTAAAGACGTAGCTCCAATTGTGGCATTACCTAAGACTACTAGATTAGAATTGGGAGTGGTTACTCCTATCCCCACATTTCCTCTAACAGATAAACCCAAAGGTTCTGAAGTGTAGCCTGTAAAACCAATATTAACATTACCTAAAACAGATAAAGTAGTGGCTGGAGCAGTGTTACCTATGCCTATTAAAGATAAACCGAGGGTTTGTTGTGGAATTACCAAAGGAGATATTCTCTGCACTGTTTGTGGTATTAATATTAAGATAGTTATCTGATCCTTGCTGAATATCTAGGGCATCTGTATTGTTATCTACTAAGTTTAGGGTAATGTCATTACCAGAAGTATTGGCTGTTAAGGTAATGGTGGTCCCAGATAAGGTAATGGCATCTCCCCCATCTCCAATTAAAGCAGTCCCTCCTACTGTTAAAGCACCTGTGAATGCATTCCCTAAGGAAGATGTTCCTGAGACATTAAGGTTGGAGGCATTAACTAAACTATCTGTACCATTAACATTTAAGGATAATCCCACTCCTACATTACCGGATAATGAGGATATACCAGTTACATTTAAGGTAGTTAATGCTGCAGCAGATGAAACTACTAAGGAAGAACCTATTCCCACATTACCAGTTACATGTAGGGGATAGCTAGGTGAGGTGGTACCTATTCCTACATTACCAAAGACAGATAATCCTAATCCCGGCATATTGGATGACAGATTAACTCCAGTCCAACCTATCCCCACATTACCAGCCACATAAACAGAGGCAGTGGGAGAAGAGGTGCCTACTCCAATATTACCTTCTACCACTAGCCCATTATTAGCAGAGGCTGGCAGAGTGGCAAATCCATAAGATGCACCTACTCCCACTGATCCAAATACTCCCAAGGTTGATCCTGGAGCAGATGAACCAATACCTAATCTCATGCCAGCATTATCCCAGAAGAAGGCATTATTACCATCAAGTGTGGTACTACCAGTCCAAAATGTGATCTGACCTGCTACTCCATCCCCAGAGACAGATGAGGCAGCTCCTGCATCATCTGCACAGTAGACATTCCCGGATGCATCTGCAGTTAACTTACCATTGTTACCTTTACCTGTACAGTCTTGTCCGGATAATCTGAATGCTCCGGTGGAGGAAACTGTTAAGGAGGCCCCAATTGAGACATTGCCTGAGGTAGACAAAGTGGCCAAACCTGAATGAGCTGCTACTGTTAAACCAGACAATCCCTGGATCAGGGAATTAAATATGCCTGTACCTCCCACCCCCACATTACCTGTTAGATCAGAGAAACCATTAACTCTTAAGCCACCTGAGGCATAATCTAATCCTGTGGTAGTTAAGGATGAACCTATCCCTACATTACCAATTACATGTAATGGATAAAGTGGAGTGGTTATACCAATTCCTACATTCCCTCTGACAGATAAACCCAAAGGTTCTGAAGTGTAGCCTGTAAAACCAATATTAACATTACCTAAAACAGATAAAGTAGTGGCTGGAGCAGTGTTACCTATGCCTGAGGGTTTGTTGTGGAATTACCAAAGGAGATATTCTCTGCAGAATTGGTGGTATTGATATTAAGATAGTTATCTGATCCTTGCTGAATATCTAGGGCATCTGTGTTGTTATCCACCAGATTTAAGCTAATATCATTACCGGCACTGTTAGCTGTTAAGGTAATGGTGGTCCCAGATAAGGTGATGCTATCTCCCCCATCTCCAATTAAAGCTACTCCTCCTACTGTTAAAGCACCTGTAAAAGCATTACCTAAGACAGATGTTCCTGAGACATTAAGGTTGGAGGCATTAACTAAACTATCTGTACCATTAACATTTAAGGATAATCCCACTCCTACATTACCGGATGAGGTAATAGCACCTGAGTTAACTACACCTAAGGAGGAGGCTCCTGTCACATTTAATCCTGATGTGGTAATAATATTGGTGACTGTTAAAGAGGTACCTATGCCCACATTACCAATAACATGTAAGGGGAAGGTTGGGGTGGTGGTACCTATGCCCACATTACCAAAGACAGATAAGCCTAAACCTGGCATAGCAGCAGTTGGAGCTCCTGTCCAGCCTATCCCCACATTACCAAAAATTGACAGGGAGGAAGATGGATTAGTCACACCTATTCCCACATTGCCCACATCTGTAACTGATAATCCAAACTGATTAGTTGCCCCTGTACCATAGGTTAGAAATGCTAGGTTAGTAGAATTACCAGCTCCTCTGATATCAAATCTGGAAAGTGGTGAGGAAGTACCTATACCTACATTCGCTCCACTGTCATAAATTATACCTACCCCTAAGGTTGAGGATGATTGCCAGATGGCAGCCAGGTTTTGAACTCCTCCGGATAATGAACCTCCACTATCAGCTGCACAGTAAACATTACCTCCGGCATCTGTGGTTAATTTGCCATTATTGGTTAATGTTGAACAGTCTTGGCCCAGTAATCTAAAAGCTCCTGTTGAGGATACTGTTAAGGATCCTCCTATCCCTACATTACCTGTTAGATCTGAGAATCCATTAACTCTAAGTCCTCCTCTGGAAAGGGATAGATTATCCACAGTTAGAGAGTTACCTATCCCTAAGTTTCCACCAACTGTTAAGGCTCCAGTAACTCTACCTGTACCCCAGACATCTAAGTTATATACAGCAGTGGTGGCACCTATGCCTAAGTTACCTGCACTATCTACTATTAAGGGAGTGGTATCTTCTAAGATATCATCTATCCTAAAGGAGTTTTGGGAGGCTGTATTAAGGATATGTAAAGAGGCTGTAGGAGTAGTAAAGCCTATCCCTACATTACCTGTACCTGTCCCTGATTGACCCATGATAACTAAGATGCCTCCAGCATTAGAGGTACCTATACCCACATTACCTGTCCCATTGGGGATTAAGGATAAGGTTTCATTTAAGTTAGTGGTAATATCTAAGGCTACTCCTGATATGGTTAATCCTCCGGTTAAGGTGGTGGCTGCTGAGGTTAAGGTATTTAGGTTAGTATTACCTGTGACAGCTAAAGAGGAGGATAA
>JACOXG010000026.1 GCA_016176405.1 Candidatus Daviesbacteria bacterium
TTTCGTATCTGCTTGGCCTGTTTGCCTTGCAGTTAAGCACACTTTATACCTTTACGCTTGATGCGCGATTTCCTTACGCGCTAAGTGTACCTTTGTACCTCTCCGTTACTCTTTTGGAGAGAACCGCCCCAGTTAAACTGCCCGCCAGAATTTGTCCGCCTCCCTGTCTTTGTAAAGGGATAAACGTGAGACTTAAAAATCTAAAAGAGAGGTGTTTCATTGTTGCCGAAGCTCCCTCCTACGCTACACAATCAAATTTTTAAATCAGAATCAGGCTACAGTAAAGCTCCACGGGGTCTTTTTGTCCAAGTATGGGAAGGCCGCATCTTCACAGCCATTGCAATTTCGCCGGGTCTACCCTCAAGACAGTCGCTAAGTCGTTCAACCTTTCGTGCGGGTCTGAACTCACCAGACAAGGAACTTCGCTCGTTTCGTTAACAGTAGATCCTTGTAATCTACATTCTCTATGTCGCCATAGAGTTCGGACTATATCTTCACTTCGATTACTCTCAGTGTTCTGCGTTTAGTCTCTGAGGGATCCGCTTTTAACGGACTTCCCTGCTGATTGACTCCACTAACAGATTATTAGTCCATTAGACTACTGTTAGATACAGAGTTATTCCAGCATATAGCAGAATTACAAAAACACAATTTTTCTAAGGCAACGAAGTTTGTTACCATAGAACAGTTATAGTTACTGCTGCCGTTCACCAGATCTTAGACCCCAGGCTCGTCCTTTCCTTTTGGGATTGGCGTCACTTGAGATAGTAAATTACTGGCACTGGGCAGGTGTCAGCCCCTATACATCAGCTTGCGCTTTTAGCAGGGACCTGTGTTTTTGTTAAACAGTCGCTTAGCGTCTTTTGTTGTAATCCCGCCTTTCGGCGGGACAGGACATCTCCCAAAGGTTACGTCCAGCTTTTGTTGCCGAGTTCCTTAAGGATAGTTTTCCCGATCGCCTTTGTATTCTCAACTCGCCCACCTGTGTCGGTTTACGGTACGGTTAAAATTATTCTCTTTCACGAGTCTTTTCTTGAAAACAGAAAATATATCTACTTACGCCATCATAACTCGCATAAACATACGAACGTATTTGACTATCCATACTTGCTTGTTATTTAGACCCGGCATTGCCGGACTAGATTTTTCCTACTTTGTCCACCCTTGAAAGCTCCTTCGACGAAATAAATTTCGCTCAGGACTTGTCAGAATAACCTCAATACAGGAATTTTGACCTGTCATCCATCGGCTACCCCCGCACCTTTGTCGACAAAATGATCGGAATTATTTAGCTTAAACCTTTAAAAGTTTCACTTACTAATTTCCAACCACCTTCTAAACAAAGGTGCGGGGCTGACCTTAGGACCGATTAACTCCACGCTGATTAACATTGCATGGAAAACCTTGGGCATTCGGCGATGACGTTTCTCACGCCAATTCGCTACTCATACCGGCATTCTCACTGTCGCACCTTCCACCATGTCTTACAACACAGCTTCACCAGATGCGATACGCTCCCCTACCACTTCTCGATTGCTCGAGAAATCCAAAGCTTCGGTATTAGGTTTAAGCCCCCAATTATTGTCGGTGCCACACTCCTCCCCGCCAAAGGCGGGATCATCCAGTGAGCTGTTACGCTATCTTTAAAAGGTGGCTGCTTCTAAGCCAACTTCCTGGCTGTCTAAGGAGTATGACTTCCTTTAACACTTAACCTAAATTTAGGGACCTTAGCTGTTGATCTGGGTTGTTTCCCTCAGGACCTCTCCGCTTAGCCGGATTGGACTGACTGCCAGTTATAATTTTGCGTATTCGTAGTTTGATTGGTCCGACTCGCTTGCGCTTGTCGGACCATCCAGTGCTCTACCCCACAAAATCTTGAAACTGACGCTATACCTAAATATATTTCGGGGAGAACCAGCTATCTCCGAGTTCGCTAGGCATATTACCTCTAACCACACCTCATCCCAAACTATTGTTACAGTCACGGGTTCGGGCCTCCCGATCGATTTCTCGACCGTTCACCCTGGACATGGTTAGCTCACTCGGTTTCGGGTCTACCAAATCCTCTAAGTCGGGCTATTAACCCTCGCTTTCACTACGCTTTCATCAGAAACTGATTTAGGCAAAAAGGATATGGTAACTCACCGGTTCATTCTTCAATAGGCACGAGATTCTAGAAGTAAACCTCCAGTTTCTCTGCTTGTCAACATACGGTTTCAGGTACTATTTCACTGGGCATTTCGCCCTTCTTTTCACCTTTCCCTCACGGTACTAGTTCACTATCGGTCCGAAAGCATATTTAGCCTTACGTCATGGTCGACGTAGATTCACTCAGAATTTCACGTGTCCTGAGTTACTCAGGTAGCCCATCTGCCAACTTAGGTTTCATTTACAAGACTGTCACTTTCTTTGGTTCCACTTTCCAGTGGATTCAACTACCCTTATTGGATCAGGTATTGGACCCCTACAACTCCTCCAGGATTGCTCCTGAAGTTTAGGCTTTTCCCTTTTCGCTCGCCGCTACTTAGGGAATCTCTTTTGATTTATTTTCCTGCGCTTACTTAGATGTTTCAGTTCGGCGCGTACCCCTTTCTTACCTATGAATTCAGCAAGAAATTCCGCCAAAGGCGGAGGGTTACCCCATTGGGAAACCTTGGGATCAAAGCTTTTTGGCAGCTCCCCCAAGCATTTCGTTGCCATATACGTCCTTCTTCGGTACTTTCGACCAAGGCATCCACCGTATGCATTAATGTTGAGATATTTTTTGGCATTTTTGCACATATGTGCAAAATTTGGCCTTCTCATTTCATACGTATTCACATTTCAAAGTGCAAAATCTAGGGTTTAGGGCCTAGGGATTAGGGTCTAGTAAAATTTCTAAACCCTATACCCTAAAACCTAACCCCTACCTGTGGACCCGAGCGGGCTCGAACCGCTTACCTTGTCATTGCAAATGACACGTTCTACCAGCTGAACTACGGGCCCTAGCTCGTGTCGCTCGAAATCCCAAATCCCAAGCATCAAGTATTCCAAACTTTTGGTCATTCTAATTTTTAATTTAGAATTTGTTTGGTACTTGTTATTTGATATTTGGTTATTAATTTTAGAGGGATACAACGCTGGAAATCTTCCCGCACCGGAAGATCCCAGGCACGGGAGTTATTTAGTTGGTGCGTTGCTTCTCATTAAATGTGATTTACTCACTATTTTGCAGTTTACCAAAGAGAACTTAGGTTGTCAAGGATTTACCCACATTAATGACTTGCTCAATTAATCTATTAGAATACCCATATTCATTATCATACCAGGCAAACACTTTGACCATATCTCCATCAACAACTTGAGTTAATCCCAAATCCACTATGGCTGATTCGCTTCTACCGACAATATCAGAAGAAACAATCGGTTCCTCAGTGACCGCCAAAATCCCCTGCATCTGTTTGGCAGCTTCTTTAAAGGCTTCATTCACTTCTTCAACTGTGACTTTTTTGCTTAAAAGAAAAGTAAAATCAGAAATTGAGCCAACAGCTACCGGTACCCTCATGGCTGTGCCGTCAAATTTACCCTCAAGTTCAGGGATAACATGAGTGGTGGAGATTGCAGCACCTGTTGAGGTGGGCACAATATTGCCTGCCGCAGCCCGAGCTCTTCTTAAATCTTTGTGTGGTCCATCCTGCAAATTTTGATCCTGAGTATAGGCATGGGTGGTAGTCATCATGGCCTTGACAATGCCAAATTTGGTATGCATAATTTGAGCCACAGGTGCAATACAATTGGTGGTGCAAGATGAATTGGAAATAATTTCTTCTCCGCTGTATTTTTCGGCATTGACTCCCAAAAGATAAGTGTTAATCTGTCCGTCAGCAGATAAACTCTCAACTCCATCCCCCTTAACTGGTGCAGAAATGACCACTTTTTTGGCACCAGCTTGAAGATGCAATTTTGAACCTTCACTATTGGTAAACCTGCCTGTTGATTCAATCACCACATCCACATTGAGGTTTTTCCAAGGCAGGTTTTGGGGTTCTTTTTCGCTGAGTACTTGATAGGCTTTTTGATCTATTATGATATGTTTATCATCATTTGTTATGTTATGTTTCCAAATGCCATAATTTGAATCATATTTTAAAAGATGAGCTAAAGTTTTGGCATCTCCTAAGTCATTAATAGCCACAATTTCCAATGCACCAGCGTGTTTGTCTAAAGCTACCTTAAAAGCAGTCCTACCTATCCTTCCAAAACCATTAATGGCCACTTTTAGCATATACAGCTAGTTTATGGGAAATAAGGTAATTTGGCAAGAGGTGAGCTTTAATTTGATAATCTCTACTTGGAAGTGACGCTGATACTTTGAGAAGAAGAATTGCCAGCTATATCAGAAGCCTTCACAACTACTGAATAGGTCATCCCCAAATCCTTAGGAACAGACCAATTGCAAACATAACGTCCCTCTTTCTCTGCTGCACTGAGGTGACAAAGGGAATTCCCTGCCACTAAGAATTCTATTTTGGATAATCTAATATTGTCCGAGGCTATAGCAGCAATCTCCACCACTGTGTTTGTTCTGACCATCCCTCCTTTAACAGGATAGCTGATGGAAACTTGAGGAGCTTGGAAATCAAAAATGGTGGAAAGTCTTGATTCAGCTGCCTGAGAGCTGGATTTTAAAAATAGTCTCCCAAAAACTCCCTCTTTAAACTGGCCTGAGGAAGAGATTAATATAAAAATCACTAAGCCTACAGCTGACAGGACTAGTAGAGAAGCAGATTTTTTCTCTCTTAAATTTAGGGCCATAGTTATAGTTTACCCTGAGCTTGTCGAAGGGTCAAGCAGAAACTTAGCCTTTAATTACACCTTCATCAATGAGCAATTTGATCATCTGGGAATAATCAACAGAGTTAATGACCCCATCTCCATTCAGATCAATTGATTTAGGGAAACTTTCTTTGGTATTAAGGTAAGACAGCAGTACTGACATATCTGCCAGATCTATCTTGCCATCATTATTACCGTCGCCTAAGGGTACAGGTTTAGGACAACTATCCACTTTATCCCATCCTATGGGTACATCACAAGGGCTGGGAAAATCCTTGCACTCACCTGTTTGGGGATTTTCAGCCGGAGTAATGACTTGAATACAACCTGTTTCCCCACAAGCTGATGCACAAACACCTAATCTATCATCTTTGCATTGGCTTTCAGCTTCACCACCTTTAATACCTCCATTGCACCAATAATTAATTAGCTCTCTATCACTGCAGCCAGTAAATAGATCGGGATTTTGCTTTCTAATATCATCAACCAGCGGGGGTCTATTTTGAGCAATACATTTAATACATTCACTTCCCCAATCTGGAGATTGATAATCAATCTCATTCACACAAGTATCTTGAGGTGTAATCTTGACATCTGATCCGCTGGAGATACTAATGGTGGCATCTCTTTTAACAACTAAAATATTTAAATTATCAGAGTTTCTATAGATGGCTGAGGAATCATCAAAGGAAATAGTGGCCACTCCAGGTCCCTTGGGAGCATTGATAACTTTAAAGTAAATGGAGGCCATCAGTCCGGCAGGCCCACCGGTGGTGGTCTGATATCCTGGATTGGGTACTCCTCCCACCAAAGAAATTTTACCTTTCTCATCCCATCTTTGTTCCACCCAATTTTGAATAAAACCCAAAAAATCTATATGATCAACTTCTAAATAATTTGGATCATATTTAATTTGAGCACTAAACAGATTGGCTGGGTCAATATCTGATCTGACCATCACATTAACCTGAACCAAATCTCCTAATCCATAAGTCAAGCTTACTTTAGAAGGATTGCCGGATTGAATAACTTTAGGCAAAGCTTCTAAGCTAAAACTGGTTTCAGGAACAGACAGTGGTGGCGAAACAGCCCTTGGTTTAAAAATCTGGGTTTGTTGAACTAAATAGACTCCGGCCACAATTCCTGCCAGAAGAATTAAAATTACCAGCAGATGAATGATTCCCCGCTGATCTTTCAGCATACTTTATCCCTGAATCACTCCTTTTTGAATTAGTAAGTTTCTAATTAAGGAGAAATCAAATGTATTAACGCTGCCATCCCCATTTAAGTCAATGTACTTACTAAATCCTCCTGTTTTATTAAAGCTGGAAAATAAAATGGAAAGATCAGTCAGATCAATCTTGCCATCATTATTCCCATCACCTATATCTGGGATAGGTATTGTGGTTTGTTTGGGTGTGGCTGAAGGTTTTTCAGTTGGGGTTGGAGACGGAGTAATCTCAAGGGGGCGGCTGAGACCAGAGGTAATTTTAAATATTGCGTCATTTCTGATAGTTAAAATATTAATATTACTGGCATTACTAAAGATTATTGATGATGGTAAAGGAGCAATGACGACAATACCAGTTTTCAGAGCTCTAAAATAAATTTTGGCCATGGGAGCTGGTGGAGAAGACACATTGGTCTGGAAACCTGGATTAGGCACACCTCCAACTAAAGAGATGGTGCCTGTATTTTTATCTACAGCTTGTTCTACCCAGTTTTTAATAAATGAGGCTGAGGTATCAATTTTCTCAACTGCTATTAAATCTTTGTCAAATTTAAGTTTGGCAGCAAAAAGATTGGCTGGCTCAATATCCGAGCGAACTAACACTTTAGTTTCAATGGTATCTCCCACTTTATAGCTTGACAGCTGACTGACCACTGTCATGCTGGTTTGGGGAGTATTAATCGGTTCTGAGGCTGCTTTAGGCTTAAAAATCTGAGTCTGTTGGACTAAATAGACTCCGGCAATAATGCCTGCTAGAAGAATAATGAGAAATATAAACTGAATAGCACCTTTTTGGTCTCTCATTTAACAGCTGTAAGTTTGATTCTATGCTGACCTGTGTTATTAGCTGCATCATAAGCCCTGGCTACTACAAAGGTAGAGTAGCTAGTGACTGCTCTTGTTGGGACAACAGAGGAACAATTATATGGACTGGTTGTGTCTGTACAAACCAATCTGTTTCCTATATAAAATTCAACCTTGGAAACTCCCACATTATCTGTGGCGGAAGCTGTGATATTAAGTGTACTGCCCATGGTCACAGTACTACCATCTAAAGGAGAAGTTATAGATACTCTTGGACGTATACTGTCAATTGGTTCTGAAATAGCATAGGATGAGGGTTTTGAAAAAAGCTGGCTAAAAATTCTATCCCGAAAAGAGGCTGTTTGGGAAATGGCAATAAAGGCAACTACTCCGACTGCAGCAACTATGATTAAAATGGGAACAGCACCACGCTCATTCAATTTAGGCATGTACATTCAGTAAGACACACACCTTTACCTTTGTCAATAGTTCTTGCTTATTATTTAATCCCTCTCTCTTGAGCTTCTTTAATTATTTGATCTCTATAAGAGAGTATATTTAGACCATTTCTTAACTCTGCCCCAAATAATAGACTAGTTTCAGGAGCAAAACCCGTCATAACTGACTCTCGCATAAGTTGATCGTATTTTTCTTCAAAATCATATACTTGTGGGTGTGTTGCTTCAGTAAGACTTTCTTCTCTGTATAAGCCTAATTTTTTGGTTTCTTTACCTGCATGTATCAATTCATGTGCAATATCCCTAGAAATGAGTAGACTTAAAGTTCCTCGAAAATGATTACTGGCATCTGGAGATATTAAAGTACCTTCTCGTTCCATAATTTTAAAAGTTCTAAAAGCCTCCATTTTTAAACTGGCTATTATATGAATTTCACTGTCATCTCTAAGTATGGCTGTAGAGCTTGAAACGTAATCTTCTTTAATGCGCCACCAATCCTCAATGAAGATCATCTTTATAGGTATTATAGGATTAACTGCTTCTGTTTGCCTAAACATGAACTCAGCCATAAATCCATTTACTGCCAAGGTGAAATTTGGACTTGCTTCTGCCATACAAATGCCAGGAGCCCAAGGTGGACAATACATCAGATCCTTTCTATCAGTTTCTGGTAAAAAACCATAGGCATATCCACGTCGCATGATCTTCCAAAATTCCTCCTCATCAATGGTCAATCCCAAATCTGGCACCATTTGTTCTGTAGCATCCGGGCGTTGGACTAAATTTGTGATTTTAGGTTGAGGATTATCTGCCACTAAAGAAAAAAAGGCAATTTCTGCAGCTAAACCAATCCTGGCAATCTGTAATCTTTGTTCCCTATCGAGTAATGGCATAAAGAATAATTTTACTATATTATAGGATAAATTACAAGCCTATTCCCTATCTATTAATCCAGCAATTGTCCAAAAATAGACTAAATGGACAACTGATTGATTTTGAAATTGAACCCAAATTAGATAAAGTATTAGTGAAACCACCAAGACATTTTTCCCACGATCGGAGGATTTCTGTCCAAGCTTTCTGAAAATAAGTGCAATCAGTAAGAGCCAAGCTATTAATCCTAAAATTCCTGAGAAAAGCAGCAAATCCAGAATATAATTATGTGACCGGTCAATAGTTAAATCCTTCAGGCTAATCAGTACTGGATAAATATTTAAATTTTCTTCAAAAAGCTTATGTTTGTTAACAGTAAAATAATTATTAAAAGCTTGATCTATATTTTCTAACCCATATCCTATCAGAGGTTTTTGTAAAACTAGCTCCCAAGCAATTGGCCAGATGTATACCCTATTTTCCACTGAAGCTCTGGTTAAATCTGGATTAGTAGTCAAATAGGGCTCTACCACCTCATTCCAGAAAAAGCCGCTGTTAAAAAAGACTGATAAAAGGGCAATTAGACCTATCAGTATGAGAATTTCCCCAATGACTAAAAGTTTCCCTTTTACCCATTCCCCTATTAACCACCAGATAAATAAACCAACCATCAGCATCTGAGCTGTTCTGGATTGGCTGATGATAATTCCCAATGCCAATATCAAAAATCCCACCAAAAGCCACCAGCTGATCTTTCTTTTTATTAAAAAGTGCCAAAAAGGTAAAGTTAAGAGGATAAATCCGGCGTAAAAATTAGGCTGGCCAAAGGTGGAAACTACCCTTCCAGCATAAGTGGGTATCTGAATATTCAATATACTTAAATTTACCCAATCTTTAATGGCCAAAAGACTTACCACTATGGCTGAGATAACCAAAGCTTTGGCATAAGTTTCCAATTTTATATTTGAGGATTTCACCATTAAGAAAAATAAGAAGAGATCGGAATAAATAACTGCTCCCTGAAAATAGGGCTGCATACCCAAAAAACTTACCCAGGGATCCAAACCTAAAAAAGAGGTTGCCACCAAAACTAAAATGAAGAAACTGGCAGCTTTGGTCATGTTAGTCCATCTAACCTGAGGCTTTTTAAATATCCATATAAACCCTATCAAACTAATACTTAGTATAAAAAACAATACCTTAATTTGTTCATAACCAAATTGATAACTGGCCGGAATAAGTGGCAGAAGAAAAACTGTCAGAAGAATGATTGCCATTTAAGATTAGGGCCGGTAATTCTCAACTACTTGTTTCATAACATCAACTCTTTTTTCACTACAATTAGTACTAGTACCTGGATCATAAATACCTGGGGAATAAAAGATATTTAAAGCGTCAGGAGAGTTGGCAGAGCCATCAAAAATAGAATCAATATATTCAATTACTCTTTGCGCGCTCATACATCTGTTACCAGGAGGGTTAACTGAAACTTGGACCCAAACTTTATTTTGAGCAATATAAGATCCACTTTTAAATTTACTAATATAATCTTTTATAGCACTGGCATATTGGGTGACATCACTGTATATAGAATAATCCTGGTAACGTTGGGTTTGGTAAATCATAATATCAGAATTTCTCAAAAGAGCATGATCTTGACCACTATAAGTATAATCCCAATAATCTTCAAGATGCCTGCCTGTTGGGCCAAAGATAAAGATCAAGTCTCTATTATTTTTGGTTCTGTCATTGGCCATCTGATATTGAGAAATTTCTCCATATGCAACATTCGTCCCATCCGAACAAGTGCCTCCTCCAATCACAATATCAATCTGTGAACATTCAATATTAGCTGTGACCATCCAACCATTGGTCTGGGCAGTAACCATCCCACTCTCAGGATCAGTAAGATTGGTAAATAACACCCTGGTGCCTATTGCAGAACTGATAGTATTAAGGGTAGTAGCAGTTCCTAATAGTAAATCAGTTGATAGAGCCCTCTCATTCCACCAAGATACATTAGATGAATCTATACCTACACCAATGGGAAAAGTTGGTCCAGGAGAAGGTGGAGGAGGTGGTGGAGGATTAACTAAAGCTACATATCTTCCTTGGACAGAATCTCTACACACACAAGTATCTGATGGAGCTAAACAACTGTCCTGCTCACCCGTTAAGGACGCACAAACCCTAAATCCTCTAAAATCTTCATTGAATAAAATGTTGTATTCCCCTCCTTCAGGAGGACGAGGAATAGTACCTGAGGCAAAATTAGTTCCTGCAGGTGTATGGTATTCACCTGTTTGATTATCATAATTTGCTTCTAGTGCTGTAGATATACTATTTAAGTCTGTCAACCTTTTACTATTTTCAGCTCTTTGTCTGATTGATGTGTAAATTACTGCACTAATAGTTGAAAGGATGACAATTATGGCAATAACAACCAATAGTTCAATAAGGGTAAAACCTCTCTTAAATTTCTCTGGGATCTTATAATTTAAGGAGCGCCAAATGAAATGCCAACTATCGCTAATAGTTCTCATAATCTTACTGTAGACCTTTTAAGATAAAGCTTCAATTGTTTCCAAAGTTCCCTCTGATAAAAGCTTAAGCATGGCTCCTCCGCCTGTTGATACAAATGAAATTTTATCTAAAACTCCAGCCTGATTGAGAGCAGCAATAATATCTCCTCCGCCAACAATTGTTTCTGCACCAGATTCCACCACTAACTCAGCTACCTTTTTAGTAGCATCATTTTTAGGATCTTCAAACTTACCCAAGGGTCCATTCCAGATAATCATCTTGGCTTGCATGATCAATCTGTTCCATGATTCAACAGTCTCAGGTGCTATATCAAATCCATTATCAGTTAATTTCCCCACCATCACATTAGAAGGTAAATTTATGCCTTGCTCATTTATCTCATGGACTAATTTTCCACCCACCAAAACTGCATCAGCTTTTTGGGCTAAAACCTTAATAACTGGAAACTTTTCTTCATCCTTTCCTGTTCCTCCTCCACCCATAATAGCTATAAAAGGTTTTTTGGGATTTTCCCTTACCTCAGTTAATTTTTTTACCTCCTCTACAAAGCGTAATCCTGCTGCGTGTGGAAGCAGTGAGGGTAACATGGTTGTTGAAGCAGCTGGACGGTAAGAAGAAAAAGCCTCATTCACATAAAAGTCTCCTAAGGAAGCTAATTTTTTGGCAAAATCAATATCACAGGTTTTTGAGGTACAAGAATGATGATACTGAGGACCTGGAATTTCCCCATGGAAAAAACGGGTATTCTCCAACATTACCACCTGGGAGCTGGCAGTGGCAACCTGTTCCACTCTTTGAGCAAAATCCATCTCAAATCCTTGTTTTTTAAACCATTCAAAAACAGGTTTTAAACTTAAATTTTCTGGTCTACCACCTTTCTCATCTTCAACAACCTTAAAAGGCCTGCCTAAATGACCTAAAATGATCACTTTTGAGGCATTTTGAATACATAACTTAGGGGTGGGTATTCCTGCTTGGATTTTAAAATCTTCTATTATTTCCCCATTTTGGATGGCAACATCTAAATCCAAACGAAGCAAAACTTTTTTTCCTTTAACTAAATCCGGGGTAACAACTTGCATTATCTTGATAATATCATAAACTCTTGCCAATCTGGTCTATTAATAAACGCTAACTATTCTCTCTTAGATTTCTCCTTTAATATCTCTTTTTATATAGAAAAAATACAAACTAACAACTAATATATCTAGATTAGTTGTTATTATATGTAATATTATGAATGTTATTTATCAATAATCTCCTATAATGGCTTCCAAAATATCTGTCAGTGAGACTAAACCTACCACCCTTTTATTATCAACAACCAAAACAATATGAATACCTGATTTCCTAAATACCTCCAACACCTTTAAAGCATTCATGGAAGGAGGCACAAACAGCGGTTTATGTAAAGCCTTTTTAAGATCAATTTTTTCTTCGGCTAAAAAGTCAGTCAGTAGGTTTTCTGTTCTGACAACACCGACAATTTTATCCAAAGTACCTCGACAAACAGGGTAATGGGAATGTGGCCGCTTAGATATTTTAGTTCTGATTTTTTTAGAAGAATCATCAATATCAAGATAGGCAATTTTTCTTCTGGGAGTCATAAAACTGCCTAATTTTTTGTTGTCTAAATTAAGTGTCCTTTCTACAATATCTTTCTCAGTCGCATCAAATATGCCTATTTTTGTCCCTTCGCTAATGATCATTCTCACCTCATCCTCACTGACCCAAGCTTCCTGTTTGGCTTTTATTCCTAATAATTTTAAGACTAAATCATTGGAAATACTTAAGATATGAACTATGGGAGCTGTAGCTGAAGATAAAAAATCCATAAAACGGGAGACAAATAAAGCAATTCCTATTGAATTATTAAGGGCGATCCGCTTGGGAACAAGTTCACCAAGCACTAAAGAAAAATAAGTGATCACAATCACCACTAATCCTACACCCAAAAACTCACTACCTAAATAATTGGATAAACTTTCAGCTAAAGTTGCTCCCCCAAAAGCTCCTGCCAATATCCCAATTAAAGTAATGCCTATTTGTACTGTGGACAAAAATTTATTTGGATTATTAGCCAAATCTAAAGCTACTTTAGCCTCTTTGTTGCCTTCGTTTACTAATTTTTTTAGTTTGTGTTTTCTGGCAGAAATGATGGCTATTTCTGCCATGGCAAAAACTCCGTTAAGAAGGATTAAAAGAAGAATGATAAAAATCTCAATCATGTGGGCGCGCTTGGGATCGAACCAAGGACCTCTTACTTATCAGATAAGCGCTCTACCACTGAGCTATGCGCCCGTCGCAGATATTTTACCAAATCTGTGAGGCCTGGACCGGATTTGCACCGGTGTGCGAGGTTTTGCAGACCCCTAGATAACTACTCTCTCACCAGGCCGCGACTAACAAATTTTAGCATAAAATTGCTGCAGGAGATATAATTAGCCATTATGAGAATATTATTAGTGGAAGATGAGGAAAAACTGGCCCAAAGTTTAAAAAAAGCTTTGGAAACAGAAAATTTTGCTGTGGATTTGGCTTTGGATGGGAAAAAGGGCTATGATTTAGCTTTTGGGGAAGAATATGATCTGATAATTTTAGATTTAGGTTTACCTCTCATGGATGGGCTTCAGATTGCTAAAGAAGTAAGAGCAGAAAAAGTGACCACTCCAATTTTAATGTTAACTGCCAGAGATACTTTAAAAGATAAAATTGCCGGGCTAAATACAGGAGCAGATGATTATTTAATAAAACCTTTTGAATTTGAGGAACTTTTAGCAAGAATCAGAGCACTCCTTAGGCGTGGCCAAAAAGAGCCTGAGACTGTTTATGGGGTTGATAATTTAACCCTAGATCCAACTTCTAAAATTGTTAAAAGAGCTGACAAAGAAATCTCCCTTTCTGCGAAAGAATATGCCCTTTTAGAATATTTACTGCGGAATAAGGGTCAAATTATATCAAAAGAGCAACTAATAGATCATGTTTGGGATATGGAACTTGACCCATTTTCCAAGGTAATAGATGTGTATATTGGATATGTAAGAAATAAGATCGACAAAGCGTTTCCTGATCAAAAACCTTTGATTCGAACCATCAAAGGATTAGGATATAAAATAGGTTAAACAAGTGCGATCTTGCCTTTTTGACTTCGTCAAAAACGTAAAATAGATAAAGCTTTCCCTAAACAAAAGCCATTAATTCACACTATCAAAGGAATGGGATACAAAATAGCTAGTTAGTAAATTTACTTGCAGTGAACCTAGTCGAACCTAAAGGTGGAGAGGATTTGATCATAGACCGAATCATAATGTCCTTCAAAATCTGTATTTGGCCAACCTAAAGTCCAACCATAGGACCCTTTATTGAAATATAGCCATGAAATTCCTGCGCCAGTATCAGAAATCATATCTGAATAAGTCATATAGGCTCTGTTGGCTGGTAAATCTAGAAAGGTAGTTTGGTTATAGTTGAACCCAGCAAAATTCGGGCCTTTATCTCTACCTTCTCTCTGTAGAGTATCTTGATTATGTAAACTAGTGTTGACTGTTATGGTAAAACCGTTTCTGGAGTTATAGTTTGTGGATAATTTTATATCTTCTGGTCTAGAAGTAAAAATTAGGTGAAGCAGCTTGTACTGTGTATCTACTGGAAATTCGTGTACTGTCCAATCTGACGGATACTTAATTGTGAATTCTAAATTTTCATTTGTATATGTTTTCCAGTTGGCAGTTTCATCAGCTGTGGGTTGAGGAGTTTGGTTAACCACTGGAGTTTGTGGTTTTGGAGCACCAACACTGCCCAAGTAATATGCTCCTCCAGCAATTAAACCTACCACTAAAATCCCCACTATTATTAATAGTGGAGCAAATCCTTTTTGCATGATTTAATCATACACCAAATTTATTCAAATTGGATTTTTATTTTTAAATTAAGAGCTTGGGCTATTTTTTGAAGTAGTCCAACTGAAGGATTAGCACTCATACTTTCTAACCTGGAAATTACTGCTTGGGTGGTATTTGCCCTTTTTGCAAGTTCCACCTGAGATATCTTTTGTTTTATTCTGGCAGCAATTAAGGCCCTGCTGACTTGATATTCAGCTTCAGATTCCTCCCAGGCTTTTCTAAACTCTGGATTTTTTAGACTTTCTTTTAGATGATCTTCAAGAGTATAAACTTTTATTTTCATAGCTTAATTATATCTTCGAAGATATAATTAGTCAACCCATCAATTTTCTGAAATTCTACTCAGGGCAATTTTAATTTCTTTGGGAGGAGTTTTATCTGTTTTCTTTTCAAAAACATGTAGTAATAAAACTTGTTTTCCAGATCTGGTCACATAAAGTATTCTAATACTGTCCCCTCCTAATATTCTAATTTCCCACAAAGGAGTACCAGTTAATTTTTTAATATGAGGAATGGCTGAAGTTAAACCAAACTCTTTAATATGAGAAAAAATTCTTAAGGCTTTTAATTTTGCTTTGGGATGTTTATCTAAAAAATCTTTAACAGGATTATCACCACTTGGAGAAAGATAATAAACAACCTTCCAACCATTCATTATAGGATTCTAACATAACTTACTGAGTAAATTTAAAAGTGGAGAGAATTTGGTCAAAAGTATCTGTGGATATTTTTGGTTAAATGTACATATTAACAATTTCATAAAGATAGGTGTTTTTAATAACAAATACAGCCTCATAAGGAGCTTGGCCAGGTAGATCTAATGTTCTTAAACCCTGGTAACCATCGATCGTTACCATTTCATATTTAAAATTCTTTTCTGCTCCCCTTTTAGTAATTAGATAATCTACTAAGGATTTATTTGAAGGATCATTTACTCTTGATACTGAAATAAAAGGAATTATACCTCCAGGATTATCAGTTGTCGGTCCAAAGTTTTCTGGGGAAAACCTTACATCACTCGAACTATCCAAAGAAATATTCCAACTAGATGGAATTTTAAGAGAAAAACCCAGTTTGTTATTTGTATATGTTTTCCAGTTGGCAGTCCCATCAACTTGTGATGGTTGAGGAGTTTGAGTAACTACTGGAACTTGAGTTTGTGGTTTTGGAGCAGATGATTTACCAAAATAATATGCTCCAGCAGCAATTAAACCTACCACCAAAATCCCCACTATTATTAGTATTAGACTTTGTCCTTTTTGCATTTAAGTTACGGCAAATTCTATGGGAGATTTTGCTCCTTTTTGCGAGGGTAAATCAACATAGAGTTTTTCAAAACCAATAACCTTCCCCTTTTTATCTTTACTCAAAATAGTCCCATCCCCCACTTCTTCACTCTCAACTTCTTTTTTAGGGTCATCAAACCAGACAGACAAAGTTCTTCCTTTTTTATCATAATAAATTTTAAGTTTTGACATATATTTGTTCTCCTTCTTTAATTCTATCAGTTAAATATGTTGTTATAATATACCCTTCTTTAGTGCTGGTGTGATCAGCTACCACACAAATATAAACTTTACCAATATTTTTATAATACAGATGTACTTTTGGATCCTGTTTACTTTGTCTAATCTGATCAGGATCTTTTAAGGTTAATTTTACTTCTCTTTTATATTTTATCATAATTGGATGCTTTAAGGTGGTGATAATTTTCCAGTAATTTTTGGTGGTGTGAATAGTTATACCTAAAGGAGTTTTTACTTTAAAAAGGATCTCATCAGCCACCTCAAAATTGTAGCATATTGTTTTTAGAAGTATACTTAGCATTATGAATGAATTTACTAAGGC
>JACOXG010000027.1 GCA_016176405.1 Candidatus Daviesbacteria bacterium
GAGGGTAGTTTACATGAGTTATCTTCAGCTCATGTAGTGATACCTTGGCTTTTAGAATACAGACAACTATTTAAGCTAGTCTCAACTTATGTTGATGCTTTGCCCAAATCTGTAGGAGAAGATGACAGAATTCATTCCACTTTTAATGTGGAAGGATCAGCCACCGGTAGAATCTCCTCCCAGAGCCCCAATTTACAAAATATTCCTGTTAAAGGTGAGATGGGTGGGGAAATTAGGAAGGCTTTTGTGGCTGATAAGGATAAAATTCTTTTGGCTGCAGATTATTCACAAATTGAACTGAGAATCATGGCCCATCTGGCAGATGATCCGGGATTAAAGAGGGCTTTTAATGAGGGTTTGGATATTCATGCAGCCACTGCTGCCAAGATTTTCAAAGTACCTCTAGATAAAGTCACAAAGCAGCAAAGAATGGTGGGAAAGACCATGAATTTTGCCACCCTGTATGGTCAGGGAGCCCATGCTCTTTCCCGTCAGTTAGGAGTGGAGTATGAGGTGGCCAGGGTCTACATCCAGGAATATTTTGATGAGTTTCCCTCAGTCAGGGAATGGATGCAGAAAACTTTGGAATTTGGTTATGAGAACGGTTATGTGGAGACTCTCTGGGGCAGAAGAAGATATATTCCAGAACTTAAAGCAGATAATAGGATGATCAAGGCAGCAGGTGAGCGGGCAGCCATCAATCATCCGGTCCAGGGCACAGCTGCGGATATGATTAAGAAGGCCATGGTGGAAATTGATAGGGAGCTATCAGTCGTCAGTCATCAGTCGTCAGATAGTCTGAAAGCTGACAGCGAGCGAAGCGAACGGTCTGATAGCTGTGGACTGATTTTACAAGTCCATGATGAGCTTTTATTTGAATGCACCCCAAAATCTGTCAAAGAGGTGGCCAAAATGGTCAAGGATAAAATGGAAAATGCTTTAAAATTAGATGTGCCAGTGGTAGTTGATCTAAAGATTGGCAAAAATTGGGGAGAAATGAGGGCATTAGAAGTATAACGCGCCTCGTCTGATCAAAAAGCACCACTCGACTAGTAATTCTAAATCATTCAGTATATGCTCTAGTCTCGTTATGGGAAAGTTTTGTGACGGATAACTGCACACAAAACTTTCTAATTGCTTTTATGATCTAGACTTCGGCGCTTTTCTTAGATTACCATCTTTTTTACTGGTCTTTGTTCTATTTCAAATCTGATATATCTTGTTTTTTCTAAAATATAAAAAATTATCCAAAGCAGGGGATAAATTAACAGATTTAAAAATGAGGTTATAGAGAGTAGGGTTAGGAAAAATAGGCCAGCCAAAAAGAGGGGAATTAATCCCAAATACGGGTCGATCATTTTTTGAAATTGATCTTTCAGAGTCTGCTTTAAAAGTTGCTGAGTAGTATTGGGAGACTCTTTCTCGTCTGATGGCTGCTGATTGAGACTATCCAAGAGGTTGGGATCTATACCATACTGCTGAAGAAGTTGGGGATTTTGTTTTAATAGCTCTATTTGTTCGGCAGTTAAAGGTGGCGGGGTTGGTTTAACCTCTCTATCCAGCTCTGCCAGTTCACTCTGAGATTGAGGAGTTAATTTTAAGGCTGTCTCAATTAAAGAATCAGGAATTTCAAAACCATTTTCCTGGATAGATTGATTAATAGAAAAAAAGTAAGTCACCGAGATAATTATCACCAAAAAGGTGCTTAAATGCCTAATTGATGGTCCCAGAATGGAGGATGGCTCAAAAGTTAAATAACTTTTTAATCTCCCCTCTAAAGTTAGGAAGGTTAGAAGAATACTGACAAAGATCCCCACTGATAAAACTAACCCCAACCCTGGATTAAAAAAGACCAGCGGAAAAATTGAGGCTACCAGCCCAGTAGGTATTAGCAGTCTCCAGTCTTGTGATAGTGTGGCAAACAGACTGAATAGGAAACTTACTATAAGGATTAAAGTAGATATCAGAATAAATTGAATCAAACTACTCATAGATAGAGAAAAGATCAGATCAGTTGAGGAAAACAAAGGTTTTAATAAAAAAATTAATAAAGCTAAGATTAATAAAAAGAGTGGTGCAAATGATAATTTTTTAATCCAGATCATGCTATACTTCATCATATCATGAAGACTTTGATTACCCATATCAATCCACATTTAGATGATATTTGTGCTATTTGGCTATTTAAAAAATTTCATCCGCAGTTTAGGGAGGCTCAGGTGGAGTTTTTATCTGCTGCTAAAGATGGGGTGACCTGGCAAGATAAGGCAGTTGATTCTGATCCTGAGGTGGTTCATTTTGGGATTGGTAGAGGGAAATATGATGAGCATAAGGGGGATTTGAATCAATCAGCGGCATCTTTGGTTTGGCAAGATATTAAAAATAGTGGGCTAGTCAAAGATGAATTAGAACAAAAAGCTTTAGATGAGCTAATTTCTTGGAATACCTTAATTGATACAGGTCAAGCTCCTGATTATGAGTTTTCCGAATTTTCCGTTCAATCATTTTTAAGGCCACTTGATTCCAAAAAAGAAACCTCCCAAAAGGCAATTAATTTGGGATCAGAGATTTTAGATCGGATTTTAGAGGTATTAAAGAGAAAACAACAATCCATAAGGGATTGGGATAAAAAAATTGAGTTTAGCTCCAAATTTGGCAAATCTTATGCCATATCCTCAGAAACAGTCGATCGATCTTTTTGCAAGAGAATGGGAGGAGATTTATTTATTATTTATAATCCCAAATATAGATCAGTCCAGTTTTTCACTCCCTCGCAAAATATAGATTTAGCTCCCATTTATGAAAAAGTGAAAAGTCTGGATTCAGAGGCAGATTGGTATTTACATCAATCTCACCACATCATCATTTGTGGTTCCCATACTGCCCCTGATTCCAAACCCACAGCACCGTTCGACTAGTAATTCTGAAACATTAAGTTTAATCCTCTAGTCTCACTATGGGAAAGTTTTATGACGAGCAAATAACACATAAAACTTTCTAATTGCTTTTATACTTGTGACTTCGCTCCTTTCTAATATCGCTTTCTGCATCAATGTAATTAATAAAATGAGTTATACTGAATATATGAACCTAGGATTAGTCCTAAATGTTCTTATCAGATTATCAATTCTTTATTTTTTAGGTGAAGTGATTTTAAATCCTGATGATCCCAGATTTGCTGGCAAGGCCATTCCAATTAGAAATTTAATTATTGTCATTTCATTCAGCTTACTTTTTCCCATTTTATATTTTTGGAAAAAGAAATGGAGGAGGTATCCTTTTTGGTGGGACAATTTATATTTATCTATTTTTGCCTTAGATATGGCAGGAAATTCCTTTAATTTATATGACTCCTATTTTTTCTTTGATTTAGTGCCTCATTTTCACTCCACAGCTGCTTTAGCCGCAGTCCTTTTAGGAGCTTTTTCTTTGCCTTTTTGGAGTGGGGTAGGACTGGCCAATATTATTCATATGGTCTTGGAAGCACAGGAATATTACACCGATGTGTTTTTAGGGACTCACAACGTCCGGGGACTTTTTGATACAGTCAATGATTTAACAGTGGGAGTTTTGGGCACCATCATCTATGGATTGATCTATCTTTACTTTACAAAATGGCGTAAGAGATGAAGAAGAAAATATTTATCTTGATAGCCCTCTTAGTTTTGATATTGGTTGTTATTCTTCAAAAACCGTTAGCTACTCATTTTAAGATTGCCTTATTTATTACAGAGGAATTTCCCCAAATTCCCATTAAACCTTTAGGGTTAGTCACTGGTCAGCCCAATCATCAAAGGATAGAGTTGGATTCTTCAAATGGCAAGGTGGTGGCAGATTTATATTTGCCTAGGGGTGGGGACCAAAAGTCAGCCATTATTGTGGCCATGGGAGTCCGAACGCAGGAAAAAGATAAGCCCTTAATTAGGAAATTTTCTGACACCATGGCCAGATTAGGCTACGTGGTGTTTTGGCCAAGATTGGACAGTTTGGACAGGGGAGAATCCTTACCTGAAGAGTCAGAGACATTTATAGAAGGATTTAAATATTTACAAACTCAACCATTGGTGAATTCAGATAGGATTTCCTCTATGGGGTTTTCCGTAGGATCCTCAACAGCCTTAGTAGCAGCCTCTGATCCACAGATTGCCAAAGATGTTTATAGTCTGATTTTCTTTGGCGGACAGTTTGATATTTTTGAATATCTGAGGAGTTTGGCCTCTAAAAATTATCAAGTTGATGGACAGACAATTTCTTGGAACGCAGCTGATGATGCCAGAAATCATGCCAAGAGTTTACTTTTGGCCAAAGAGGCCACTGAAACTGCCAAAATCTTTGAGGAATCTGAGAAGGATAAGATAGACAAAATTTTAAGTGAGGCTCCTGATGAAGAGAAGGAACGTTTAAAAAAATATTCTCCCAAAGAATATGTGGGTCAATTTAAAGGCAGACTTTTTATCATGCATGATAAAGCAGATCATTATGTTCCCTATGTGGAATCAGTTAAATTAAATCAAGCCTTTGCCAACCAGGTGGAAGCTTTTGTCATTACCGATCTTTTTGAACACGTTCAGCCTAATAGACCACTGAATGGGCAAACTTTAGGTGAACTATTCAAACTCTATGGATTTTTATATCAGGTCTTAAACTACTTATAATGGTATGGTAATGGGGTGGTATAATAGCTCTCCATGTTTATTGCCGTAGCTATTTTAATACTCGTAGTATCTATTGTGGCTGCTAGACAAATAGATATAAAAACCACTACAGAAAAGCAAGATGTAAAAGGAGAGCAGGTTGAATCTCCATCCCCATCTCCAACCCCTAGCTTAAGTCCATCACCTTCTCCTTCTTCAATTCCAAAACCTTCATCTTCATCAACTAATTCATCTGTAACTATCACTCAAGATGTTAAAGATGACTCACTATCTAATCAAAACTTTAATTTGTCAGATTTTAAATACTCCTCATCTAGTCAAATTAATAGTAGTCAAAATAACTTAAAGTTAGAAAGTACAGATGATCCGAAAAAGATCACTGATTGGTATAAAGAAAAAATTACCTCTTTAGGTTTTAAAACTAAATCTTTTGTGCAAACTAATACTAATGATTATATTTTAAATAAATTGGTGGGAGCCTCAGGTAATGTCCAAGTTAAAGTGGATATTGAAAAGCAGCCGGATGCATCAAAGACTACTATCAACATCACCCTAGATGCCAGTTAGTATCTTGACATATCGAGTGGGGATTTGCTAGTATGCCTTCACTTCTGCTCATTACTGCCTTAAGTTGACAAACCATAAATTATGTTTATCAACCCCTCAATTGGCAGTATCAGAATTAAACCTACCTTACTTCCTAGAAAAAAATTGATACTTATTGTATTGGGTGCAATCTTATTGACAATTATAGCTTCTCTCCTGTTTAAAAATTCTCTTACCTCTAAAACTTCAAATTTAACCAATCAAGATGTTAGATTTGAGCTGCCTCCACCTAAAGCCAGAGTAGATATTAATAGAGAATTCACCTTTCCTATCAAAGATAGTAAAGGTGAAGAAGTAGGTAATATCAAATATTCTGTTCTAAATGCAGAACTACAAGATCAAATTATCTCCAAAAGTAAAAAATATACCACTGTTAAAGGTAGGACCATTTTAGTTTTAAATCTAAAAATTACCAATGAGTTTGCCAAATCGATTCAGATTAATACCAAAGACTATATCAGATTATCTACCAGCAGTAACACAGAACTTTTGGCAGCAGATATTCATAACGATCCTGTGTCAATTCAGGCCATTTCCACCAAATTTACCAGACTGGCTTTCCCAATATATGATACTGATAAAAATTTAAAACTTTTAGTTGGGGAAATAGGTGGAGCTAAAGAAGAAGTAAAGATAAATTTTAATTAACAATACCAAAGTTATGATGTATAAAACTCTTTATCGGGATTTAATAAAAATACTAACTCATGTGGTTGATAATAATATTTATGGTAGTGTGGAGATCTTTTTTGAAAAGGGGAGAGTGACTCAGATTACTCAAAGAATTATCAAAAAGGTGCAGCAGCCAGATAGCGCTAATAAAAATTATGGGTCGCCGACCATAGATTGATTTAACTGCCCCTTGACAAGCTAAATTAATCTATAGTATTAAATTAAGATTAGGTAATAAAGATAGACCGACCGCAAACGGAGGCTATCACGTTAAGTTTTACATTAACGTGAAGGCCTCCGTTTTTTAGTGCTTTCTTTTGAAAGATAAAAAGCGGTCATGAAGTGTCCCCGCCAAAGGCGGGGGATCTTAAGAAAGAAAGGGGGTGAAAAAATGGAAATAAAAAGAAAAATTGCCGCAGCAGTGACAGCAGGTACTTTATTGTTTTCTTCATTTGCCCAAGTGGCATTTGCAGGTACAACAATAGAAATTTCTGGTAATGGTACTAATTCTGATAATGATGCCACTATTACCACCACCAATACCACTACTGTGGTGCAAGATAATAATGCCAATATAACAAACAAAGTTGATGTCGACGCAGATACTGGACACAACGATGCCAATGACAACACAGGTGGAGATGTTTCAATTAAGACCGGTGATGTTGATAGTGAGGTAACTGTTTCCAACACCCTCAATGTCAATTCAGCCAATGTTGATTGTTGCCCGGTAGGAGACACTGAAGTAACAATTTCTGGAAATGGATCTAACTCAGATAACACTGCTACCTTAGATCAAACCAATAAAACAGAAGTTTACCAGGACAACAACGCCTATGTTTACAACAATGTTAAAGCTAATGGAAACACAGGTGAAAACGATGCTGAAGACAATACCGGTGGAAGTGTCACAATAGAAACCGGTGATGTTGATACTAAGGTATCAGTCTCTACATCCGGAAATGTCAACTCCGCTCAAGTCGGAGATGGCAGTGGTGAAGGTTCCTCAGTCAGCGTATGGATCACTGATAATGGGACCAACTCTGATAATGATGTGGATCTTGATTTAAGTAACACCACATCTGTGGTTCAAGATAACAATGCCAACATCAAAAACAAGGTTGATGTCGACGCAGATACTGGACACAACGATGCCAATGACAACACAGGTGGAGATGTATTAATTGACACTGGTGATGTTGACACTGAAGTGACTGTTGACAATATGGTCAACTTCAATGTGGCAGATGTAGACTGCCTCTGTCTCTTGTCAGATATTTTGGCAAAAATCTCTGGAAATGGTTCTGACTCTGATAATACTATCAAGGCAGAATTAGATGAGACTTTGGAAGTCTTCCAGGGTAACTGTGACGACGATGAAGGTTGGTACGGGAAATGTGCAACAGAGAATAATGTTGATGTTGATGGAGACACAGGTGAAAACGATGCTGAAGACAACACTGGTGAGCCAGAAGGGGATCCTTCTGTAGAAACCGGTGATGTTGATACAACCGTTGATCTTGAGAATTCAGGCAATGTCAACCTTTACGGTGACGAAGATCTAGGCTCTGATTTTGATTTTGACTTTGATCTAGATATTTCTCTGGATCTATCAGATCTATTAGATGCACTGCTAGATCTAGTTTAATTTAATTTTGGGTTAGGGTGGTCAATATACTAGCACTTCGGTAAAAGACCACCCTCCCAAAAGAAGTAAGAATTTAGAATTAAGAATTAAGGAAAAAATGTTAGAAAAGTTTAGAAAAATATTAACAATAATAACCATCATAGGATTACTCTTTTTAAGAGTAAGTCCTGCTTTGGCGCTAGAAGCACCTACTGCCCCCACCCCTCCTCCTGAACCTACTCCACCTCCCACAGAGGTAGTTGTTTCCACCCCTCCTCCTGAACCTACTCCACCTCCTGAACCCACACTGGAAGATCCTGTTGTTAATAATGAAGACACAAATACTAATAATGATGAAACTGATGAAGATAATGAGGATGGTGATGGAGACGAGATGGATAATTCCATTTCTGCACCTCCTGGTTCATCTAATGACAACAGTTCTTCATCAGGTAATCAAACTGGCAATCAAACAGCTGATGGTCAGGTTGGGACTACCGTCATTGATACAGGTGATGCCACCAATAATGCCGGAGTGACCACCATTGTCAATACCAATACTTCAGCTGGAATAGGGGGGACAGATACAGGTAGTATTTCAGTGATCAATTCTGACAATGGTTCAAATTCGCAAAATTCTGGCTCAGTGGAGTTTACTGATGATAATACTACCATTCAAAACAATAGCGCCACAGTCACCAATGATTTAAATCAAACCACCAATACTGGTGAAAACTCAGCTTCACAAAATGTGGGTGACTCAGAAATTAGCACAGGAGATGCCAATACTTCTGGAACTGTGGTAACCATAGTCAACACCAATATAGATGGATTGGGAATTGCCGAATTTAGTGTGATTGATGATCATGTTGGAGATATTATCTTAGATTTTTCTGCAGGATGTGTTTATGGTTGTGAGGGGGATAGCTTATCTGCAACAAACAGTGACAACGGCACATCTTCTGATAATAACGCCTCAATTGATCAAGAAACCAACAATACCACCACCCAAACTAATGATGCAGTCATTGAAAGCAATCTCACCCTTTCATCCAATACTGGAGACAATAGCGCCGATCAAAACACCGGCGGTGATTCAACTATTAATACAGGGGATGCCAATGTGGCTGGTAATTCGGTCACACTAGCAAACAACAATATTGAGGGAGAAGTTTATATTACTTTTGTCTATATTTATGGAGATTTGGTAGGCGATATCATCTTACCTGATGACTATCTTTCAGATACTTCGTGCTCATCTTGTGGTAGTGACATTACGGCTGAAAATTCCTCTAATGGTTCAGGTTCAACCAATAATGCATCAGTTAATCAAGAAACCAACAATACCATTATCCAATACAATGAGGTAGATATTGAAAATAATCTGATTTTAGAAGCCTCAACCGGTGATAACCAGACCAGCCAAAATACTGGTGGAGACTCATCAATCTCAACAGGCGATACCAATGTTGAGGCCTCTGTCTTAAATGTTGCCAACACCAATACCTCAGGAGGGGATTGGTGGTTGGTATTGATCAATGAGGCTGGAAATTGGGTTGGTCAGATTTTTGGAACAACTGACGGGGAAAATTACTCCGGATCAGAGGAGTGGGAGTTTTTGGTGGATGAAAATGGCGCAATTACCGCTGTCAACTCCGGTAATGGCTCAGATTCTCAAAATAATGCCAATGTGTCAGAAACCACCAATAATACCACCACTCAAACCAATACAGCCACCATTACCAATAATCTTGATTTATCTGCCAATACTGGAGGCAATTCTGCCAGTCAAAATACTGGTGGTGACTCGTCAATTGAGACAGGAGATGCCAATGTGATTGCTTCGATTATAAATTTGGTTAATAACAATATTACCGGTGGGGGGACCTTATTTGTGGTGGTGATAGATGTTTTTGGCTCCTGGGTGGGTAATTTTATTGGTCCAGGATATGAAAAAGAAGTGTTAACTGATTCTCAGAATCTGGATGAAACCACGAGTACAACTGATCCTCAAGGAGGTACAACTCCGCCGTCAGAAAGCTCTAATCAACAACAAACTACCACCACGAGCAGTAATAACAATGATGATGGAGAAGTTACGATTACCGTCTCATCAAACAGATCCTTAGGTAATATTTTAACTGCTGGTTTGATCCAAGTGGCTGGATTTTCTCAGACAGAAAATCCCCCAAGTGCCAATGTTTTGTCTGATATGACCCAGATGAGTGTGGGAAGCAAAAAAACCATCAAGATTAATCTGGCCTGGTTAATTTTGGCAGTGCCATTTGTCCCGTTGATTTTTGTGATTAGAAGAAAGCTTCGCAAGTTTCAAACTGCCTAAAGATCTGCCTCAAATAGCTGTCCGCAAAATATAGAAGAAATCATGAAAGTCTTTATTTTTACATTGATATTGATTCTATTCGTACTAGCTCAGCCAAGCTATGCTGATGAATTGGTGATTTCTGGTAATGGCTCAGATTCCGAAAGCCAAATCTCCATCACTTCCACTTCAGAGACTAATGTGACTCAAACTAATGAGGCCAATATAGACAATAATGTTAATTTAGATGCCAATACCGGAGGAAATAGCGCCTCAGGTAATAATGGAGACGTAGAAATTACCACCGGTGATATTAACAGCCAAACCACCATTGAAAATAGTGCCAATACTTCTAATGTCTCATTAAGTTGTTGTCCTGATTCAAATCTGACTGTAGAGATTTCTGGTAATGGAGAAGATTCCCAAAATAGTGTGGATTTGGATCAAACTTCAGATACTCAAATTAATGTTAATCAATCAGCCAATATCAAAAATAGTATTAATGGTAGTGCTAATACTGGTGGAAACAGCGCCAATGATAATAGCGGGGGAAATGTGTCTATCACAACTGGCAATATTAATGTGACAGATGAGATAAGAAATGAAAATATTAATCTGACTAAAATTTCAGCACCCCAGGGAGATGGTAGTATTACTATCAAAATTTGGGGTAATGGATCTGATTCTCAAAATGCTGTCATTGTTAATTGGGATAATAATTTAAATATTGATGTTAATAATAATGCGGATATTTTTAATAGTTTAGTTTGGTATTTGAATACTGGAGAAAATTCAGCTTCAGGTAATAACGGTGATGTGTCTATCTCAACCGGTGATATTAATTATTATGCCGAAATTATTAATGGGCCGATCAATCTAGTCGATATTGATATTCCTTGTTGTGTTGAAGATGGTGGCGGTCCGGGAGATGGAGATGGTGATGAAAATGAAGACGGAGATGGTGACGGTGATGGGGGTGGGGATGGGGATAATCCTCCGCCACCGAGCTCTCCGTCAAATCCACCAAGCAATGGTGGAGGTGGGAATGGAGGTCAAGCTCAAGGAGCAGCTATAGCAGCGGTAGGACAAATCTTACCAGCCACAGGTAGTCTTTGGTTAATTTTATTAACTTTGATAGCCATGTTAATGTTTATTTTGGGACTCTATCTGCGTCTACACCCTGGTCGTGACCCCAACCTCAAGATGAGGTAAAATTCTCCTGATGAGAAGGCAACTAAGTAGTTTGTTAATAATTTCTTCGCTAATACTACTCATTTTTATTTATCTGCCATTTTTAAGCGCATATTTTCCCAGCCAAATCAACATTCCCAAAAACAGCGATTATATTGAAATTCCCAAAATTGGGGCTAAGGCGCTGATTATAGATAATGTGGATCCTTGGAATCGAGGAGAGTATGAAAAAGCCTTGGAAAAGGGAGTGGCCAAAGCTAAAGGCTTTGATAATTTTTTCTTTGCTCATTCATCTCTACCGCCTTGGAAAATGACCAGGACCAATACTGCCTTTTTAAGATTGGGAGAGCTTAAAATAGGGGATCAAATTATTATTCATCAAGATGGCACTGATTTTATCCATCAGGTAATAGATAAAAAAGAGGTTTGGCCAAATGAGGTAGATAAACTTATCACCGATCAAGATGTACTAATCCTGCAAACTTGTACCCCTTTGGGTACAGATTTTAAAAGATTGCTAATTTTCGCCAAGCCTACTTGATGAGGATCACCCTGGGACCTAAAGCTCAGGGTGATCCTCATTTTAAAAAGTGTTTATGGACTGAGCGTATTGACTCCTCCAGTTACACTCACATCAACTGTGGTCTCGGCATTACCTGTGTCAATGGTGGTTGTACCACCAGTATTATTTCTGGCTCTATTTTTACCAGTTTTAGAGCGGGCAGAAAGGACTGATGTGGCATTGGTATCAGCCTTCTGCTTGATCTTAGAACTTTTATTTTTACTAACCACGATGGTGTTATTAGAATTGGCACCATTTTCAGAAATAGAGGCAGAAGTGGAAGCCTCGTCGCACTCACTCTCACAGCAACAAGGATTGGTGGCTGTATTTGATCCACCGGTCACACTGACAGTGACTGTGGTAGTGGCATCACCAGTATTGATTGAGACATCTCCTCCGGTATTGCCTGAGGCAGTATTCCCTCCGGTTGAGGAGGAAGCTGAGACAACGGTTGTGGCATTGGTATTACTTTGTTGGTCAACTTCACAATTATTATTGGAGCTAACTGAAATGGTATTGTCTGAATTAACACCATTTCCGGAAATTTCCAAAGTTGTATCAGCAGATGCCACTCCTGTTGCGAGCAGGGTAACTAAGGTAGCTGCTGCCAAAGCTGAAGCAGCTCGATATGCAATTGTCATTTTTTTCTCACCTCCTCCCTGTTTTACTCACTAAAAAACCACCTCAAAAAAGTCTGAGGTGGTTAATAAATAAATGGTTTAGGACAGCATAAAGGCAGTACCATATTAGGGGCAGACGGAAGTGGTATTAGATTAAAAGATATTGAAGAAACTATCAAGAGGGTATAAATGGATTAAATTAATATAAACTATGCTATAGGGATTATTTATGTTAGAATTTTTTGATAAATGAAAATTAAAAAATATCCCCAGTCACATCTTTTAATTAGTGGTCAAAATACCAAAATTATTATCGATCCAGGCTATATCACTTTTGAAAAAGGTTATAAAGTAGAAGAATTTCAAGGTATGGATGGCTATTTAATTACTCATCAACATGCTGATCATCTGGGACCAGAGACTATTAAGGGAATAGCGGAAAGGGGAAAGGGAAAAGTCTATGGGAACTCTGATGTGGTGGCAAAACTTAAAGAGGTGGGGGTTGAAGCACAAATTGTTTATGAGAGACAACCCTTTCAAGTAGGAGAATTTGAGATAATGCCTGTAAATTTACCTCACTGCAAGATGCAGGATGGATCTGATGGACCACCCAATACAGGTTATTTAATTAATGGGATATTATTTCTTCCTGGAGATGGAGATAAAAATCCTGGCATTACAGCTGATAATTTTGCCTTACCAATTGCCGGTCCCTCAATTACTTATGATGGAGCCTTACAGTTTGCCCAAGATATCAGAGCCAAACTAGTCATTCCCATCCATTATGACTCCAGATTTCCAGCTGATCCTGATGAGTTTGCCAAAAAAGCCTCTGAAGTTGGGATTGAGGTCAGAATTTTAGGGCATGGTGAGGAAACTACTATTTGACAAGAACCTAAGAAATCATCTTAAATTAAATTAATGGGTATAAATCAAAAGGGCTCGCCTCGCGAAGTCCCGCCGAAGGCGGGCGAAGCGGGCGCAGTTCATCTTCTATTACCAGTAGCCATTGTAGTAGCTGTAGTTTTGATCAGTGCCAATGTCCAAACTACCACTCAAGATGATAATAATATCCAGGGAGTTTTGATTGCTAAAGACGGGGAAGATAATGGTAATAGTGGTTCTTCCGGTAAGGGATCATCAAATTCAGAAAGTTCCAATAACTCTGGTTCTAATAGCAATTCTGGATCTGGAAAAAGTCAGGGAGGTCCTTCAGAGGAAGTCAGAATTAAACAGGAGATCAGGACTTCTGATGAGAGAATCAAAACAGAAATTAGAGAGGATCTAACCAGAATAGATGTTTATCAAGGAAATACCAAGACCAGAATCCAGCAAAAGGGTAATGAGGTGATCATTAAAACTGAAATAGAGATGGAAGATGATGAAGCTAGTGAGTCTGGTGAGGAAGAAGCTAGTGGTTCAGCTGATGAAGGTGAAATTGTTCAGGAGTTAAGAGCTATCTCGAAATTTCCCTTAAGAATTGATCTTTCCACAAATCAGTTGATCATGACGAAAAATGGGGTAGAGCGAGTTTTGACTGTTTTGCCAGCCAAAGCTGTCCAAAATATGCTAAGGGCTCATCTGAAAAAAGGTCTAGGACCCAAGTTTTTCCAGGGGGCCACACCCTCTGCCACTCCTGAAGGTACTCCTTCTGCCACAGCCACTCCCTCCGGCGAACCTACCTCCACTCCTTCAGCTTCTCCTACTGAGGAGCCAATTGCCACTGAATCAGCCCAGCTGACTATTTTAGAGAGTCAAATCAGCCTTGAAGAAGATCAGGGACAAATTGTCTATAAAATTCCCGCCAAAAAACATCTTAAGGTTTTTGGTTTAATTCCAATTACCACTGATCTGACCGGTTTTGTCTCAGCAGAAACAGGAGCATTACTTAGAGAACAGGAATCACTACTGGCCAGACTTTTGGATCTGCTCTCTCCTTAAATATTGATGGTTTTACCACCTTCAGAGGTAACTATGCCCATGGCAAAATAGTTAACATCCTGATTGGAAATATTTTCAAAAGTATGAACTTGGTCCTCTTTGACAATGAGCATGTCTCCTTTTTCTAAAATAGCTTCCTCATGATCAACTTTGACTTTCACTTTGCCATTCATAATGATAAAAACTTCAATCATTTTTTCATGGTAGTGAGGGGAAAAAGTTTTATGCCGAGGAATTTTGGCCCAATTAATCATTTGAATTCTGCCGGCAGGCAAATCATCTCTTTTAAGTAAAATCTTTTTAAAAGCCCCAGGATTTTTGGGATTCTCATGACTGGCTGGAATAAATTTTAGATCATTGAATCGAACAATCTGCATAGGATATAATTATATCCTATGTGTTACAACTGTGGCTGTGGTATGCCGGATGATAATATGGGAGATCCCAGAAATATTACTGAGGAAACTATCAAAAAAGCGGCTGAGGCTTCTGGGCAAACTGTAGAGGATGCCAAGAAAAATATGTTAGAGATGCTCCAAAAACAGGCTAAGCAATCAAAAAGTTAACCCTTTCTGCTACAATTGACCCATGCGGGTTGCTTTGATTCATGATTATTTAAAGGAATATGGAGGAGCTGAGCGGGTTTTGGAGGCTTTACATGAAATCTGGCCTAAAGCCCCTGTTTATGTGGCCTACTTTGATCCTAATAGTTTAGGTCCGCATGCAGATAGGATCAAAAAATGGCAAATTAAGACTTCCTGGTTTCAAAAGTTCCCATTTGCCTCGCAATTGTTGTCTCCTTTCAGGTTATTTGCTCCCTTAATGTTTGAAAGCTTTGATTTATCTGAATATGATCTGGTAATTTCCTCCTGTAGCATTTATTTTTCCAAGGCTGTCATAGTTAAGCCGGAAGCTTTGCATATTAGTTATATTCATACTCCGCCCAGATATTTATATGGTTATACCACTAGCTTTAACTATAAGAAAAATCTAGTTACCAGAATTTTAGGGGAGTTAGCCAATCATATTTTAAGAATCTATGATTTTGAAGCCTCCCAAAGGCCGGATATTTTGGTAGCTAATTCCAAAGAAGTGCAAGGGAGGATTAAAAAGTTTTATAGGAGGGATAGTATAGTGATATATCCACCAGTTTCCCTTCCTGTCATTCCGAGCGGAGCGAGGAATCTCAAGATTAAATCTAGAGATCCTTCGTTAATCACTCAGGATGACAAAAGAACAAAAGGCTATTTTCTGTCAGTTGGAAGACTAGTTAGAGGAAAGGGGATAGATGTAATTGTTGAGGCATGTAGTAGGTTGGGATTACCACTGAAGATAGTAGGGACAGGACCAGAAAAGAAGAATCTAGAGTCTAGAATCAAGAATCTAGGATCAAAAAACATAGAATTTTTGGGACAAGTAGAAGATAGTGAGTTACCAAAATTATATGCTGGAGCCAAAGCCACTATTGTGGCTTCAGAGGATGAAGATTTTGGCATAGTGCCGGTGGAATCTATGGCCTGCGGAACTCCGGTGATTGCCCCTAAAGCTGGTGGATTTTTGGAAACAGTCATAGATGGTCCGCCTTCGCATAAAGCTTCGGCGGGACAAGGTAAAACTGGAATATTTTATGGTGGACTTGGACAAGTGAGTGTGGAAAGTTTAATTGAGGTGCTGAAAAACTTTGATCCAGAGAAGTTTAATCCAGAAGATTGTAGAAAACAAGCTGAAAAATTTTCCAAAAAACTATTTAAGGAGGAGATTTTGCAATTAGTGGAGAAAAATTTGACATAAAGGTATAATGTAAATTATGTTCCATGAATTTATTCCTGGTACTAGTAATAGCTTAATAGAGGATCAAGCTTTAATTGCTGCTTTAAATTTGAGAGACAAATTACAAGAAGGAGCACAGCCTGCAGAATCAAAAAAGCAGCCATCAAGAACTGGCAATAGAAACCCTCTACTCACTTCTTTATGGCGACAAGTGACACATAAACTTAAACTATCTCACTAGTCAGATTTACCTCATTTGAGCTACAATAGATCTTCATATGTCCAAACCTATTTTAGAGGTAAAAAATTTAAGGAAAAATTTTGACTCATTTGTGGCCATTGATAATATCTCTTTTTCTTTAGAGGAGGGGGAAATTTTGGGTTTTTTAGGTCCAAATGGAGCAGGCAAATCCACTACTATTTATTGTATTTTAGGTTTGATTGATCCAGAGGTAGGTGAGATCAATATTTTTGGTAAGAGTATTAAAAAAGATAGATCTGAAATATTTAAAAAAGTCAATTATGCCTCAGCTGAATTTAATCTGCCTTGGAACTTAAGTTTATGGGAAAGTTTGCTGGTATACAGCAGATTATATGAACTTTCTGATGCCAAAATTAGAATCAGTGAGCTTTTGGAGATTTTTGAAATGACTCATCTGAAAAATACTCCTATTCGTGATCTGTCTTTAGGACTTAGGGCCAGAGGTAATTTATGTAAAGCCCTACTTAATAGACCAAAACTGCTGCTTTTAGATGAACCAATGGCTTCCATGGATCCGGATGTGGTGGATAAAGGTATTAATTTGCTTAGACAGATTCAGAAAGAGGACAAGATCTCCATCCTTTATACCTCCCACAATATGTGGGAAATAGAAGAGGTGGCCTCAAACGTAATTTTTATTAATCATGGCCAGATTGTAGCTTCCGGTACTCCTTTAGAGCTGACTCAAAAGGTCTTAAAATTAGAATCAGGTGAACCAAATTTGCGTGACGTATTTATTCACTTATCAAGGGCAAAAAATGAATCTAAGTAGAATTTCTGCCGTTATTTTAAGACATTATTTCTTGGGTATCCATCAGATGGAGAGATTTTTTGATATGTTTATCTCTCCTATTCTGATGATTGTTCTTTGGGGATTTTTGACAAAGTATGTGCAAGGCTTGGAAGCATCTACACTGGCTGCATTTTTGCTAGGAGGAATTATACTTTGGGCCATTTTTGAAAAAGTGGGAACAGATATTGGGGTAAATTTCATGTTTGATATTTGGGATAGAAATTTAATCCCACTTTTAGCCACCCCCATTACCTTTTTGGAATATCTAACAGGACTAATTTCAATTAGCTTAATCAAAATATTATTTTCTTTTGTAGCCATGTGGATTATGGCCTCAATTTTTTATGGTTTTCAGATCACTTCTTTAGGTTTTGGACTGGCCCTTTTTGGATTAAATCTATTTATCTTTGCTTCAGCTTTTGGTATTTTTAATATTTCACTGGTTCTAAGATTTGGTCATCAGATGGGGCCCTTAACTTGGATTTTGCCATTTTTTGTCCAGCCTTTTGCGGCAGTCTTTTATCCAGTATCTGTGTTACCCCCGTTTTTTCAAAAAGTATCTTACTTTATTCCCATTTCTCATGTGTTTGAGGGAATGAGAGAGGTTTTAAGGAGCGGACAGTTTAGTGCAGAACTGTTTTGGACGGCCTTTATTTTAAATATAGTCTATTTGGCTGCCTCCATTTCCTTTTTTGCCTATATTTTAAGAAATATTTTAAAAAGCGGCAGATTAGTTAAAGTAATTTAATGGAAGCCATTTAATGGAAGCCATTATTTTTGCTCTAATTACATATTTTGCTTGGGGAATTGGAATTTTCTTTGAGGCTATTGTTGCCAGGAAATTAAATCCATATTCATTTGCTTTCTGGGCATTTCTACTAAGTGTAGTAGTAATGAGTTTTTATGCGCCTTTTATATTGGATGATCTTAGTGGTTTAACCGTTAACCTATTTTTATTAAATATTACTTTGTCAATAATTGCTCTATTTCTGGGATCAATTTCCTATTATGAAGCATTAAAAATAACCAATCGTGCTCTGGTGGGAACTATTGCTTCATCTTTTCCATTAGTTACAGTGATTCTTTCCATGCTTTTTTTGGGTGAAAAAGTCTCCTCACAGCAGGGAATAGCAATAGTGATAATTTTTTTAGGATTATTTCTGGCAATGTTTAATATCAACATGATTAGTGGTAAATTTTTGAATAGTAAAGGTATTTTGTTTGCTTTGTTAACAATGCTAAGTTGGGGAGCTTATTTTGCCTTTATTAAAATTCTGGTAGAACAAATTGGTTGGTTTTGGCCGACTTATTTCAGCTTTTTGATTTTTCCTTTAATCTACTTTTACATGAAGATCAAGAAAATAAAGCTTGAGAGACCAACTTTAAATGGTGCAATAAAGGCATTGATTATATCAACTATTCTAGTTCGTATTGCAGAATTAAGCTTCAATCTTGGAATAAGCAAAGGATTGGTATCAATTGTTGCTCCTATAGCAGGAGCAAACCCTACTCTTTTTGTAGTTTTGGCTTTCTTAATCTTTAAAGACCCCATTACCAGACAACAAATTTTGGGAATAATTACTACTTTAGTAGGTATAGTGCTTCTGTCTATATTTAGTGTGTAGTACTAGTTTTAGTGGTTAAATAATATCAGCACTCATTGAGGATGCTTTAATTCTCTAACAACCTCTGTCAGCTGTGAAAACTCAGATCCTGATAAGAGATAGTAATTTTTCTTAGCAGGGTTTCTTCTAAACTCAAACACTGTTTGGATATCTCTTCTTAATGTAGCATCCCCAATATGCAGTAACTTGCATAGACTATATGGAGATATTGATACTAATGCATTTGGGTCTTCAAATTGCTGCCGTAAAATTGCCAGCTGTCTCTTCTGTCTTTCTTGATTTGTTAAAGATTTTTCAGGTTGTGCTTCAACCATAATTAATCTTGCATTATACAAAAAACAGAATAAAAGTTAAAATAAATTCATGCCAGCCATAGTTTTTGCCCTAATTTCATATTTTACTTTAGGAACAGAAGTTTTTAGTTGAGAATATTGTATTAAGAAAGTTGAGTTCTTATTAGCTTGCTTTCTATATTTAGTGTTTAATATAATCCATTTCTATGAGTGAACGAGGGGATCATAGTGAGTACAATCCAAATGAGCAGGACAAAGATTTCCCTTTAGAGCCACAATCATTATCCCAGCAAGGGCGTTTTGATCGGCAGAGGTTGGCAAAAAATGTCATTACTGGAGTTATTGGAACAATTTTTCTTGTTACAGGAGCTACAATTCTTTATTTAGATTATCAAAGGGGTATTGAGCAAAGCAGTTTGGTTCCCACCAGCCTCACAATGGCCTTTACTGTGCTTGGTGGAGGACTGACTCTTGGTTCAGTAATAGATATAGTTAGGATGTTAGGGAAAAAATAATTATGCCAGAGTTACCAGAAGTAGAGACAATTAAGTTGGGGTTACAAAAAAGAATTGTTGGGTTAAAAATAACCAAAATTCAGATTTTATCCCCCAAAACTTTCATTGGAAACCCTAATAAAGTACAGGGACAAAAAGTACTCAAAATAGAAAGATTTGCTAAGCTTTTAAGCATCAGTTTATCTTCGGATATTACCTTACTAATTCATCTTAAAATGACAGGACAGCTAATATGGAAAGGGGAAAGCGGAAAGGGTAAAGGGGAAAGTCTAATTGGAGGACATCCCACTCCGGATATGGTGGGACCAATGCCCAACTCTCATACCAGAGTAATTTTTTCCTTTTCAGATGGATCGCATTTATATTTTAATGACCAGAGACTGTTTGGATGGGTTAGGGTAGTAGACAGTGAACAGGTTACAGTGGACAGTTTATTAAAAGGACTAGGACCAGAGCCACTGGAGAAAGAATTTACATGGGAAATATTAAAAAAGAATCTTTTAAAACACAAATCCATGCCCATTAAAGTGGCCGTAATGGACCAAGCAGTGGTTTCAGGAGTAGGTAATATTTATTCTAATGAGGCTTGTTTTAATGCTAAGTTGGATCCGCGTAAGAAAGTGGGAGATCTGAAAGATAGGGAGTTTCAATCCTTATACCATGGGATAATCAAAGCACTCCAAGATGGCATCAAGTATGGTGGTTCTACCAGAGCTCATTTTGTAGACGCAGAAGGTCACAAAGGCTATTTTCTAGATTATGCCTTTGTTTATGGCCGTGATAAGCATAAATGTAAAGTGTGTGGTACAGAGATTAAAAAGATTAGTTTAGGAGGCCGTGGTACATACTTTTGCCCCAAATGCCAAAAGGCCGTATAATAACCATTGCTTATGGTTGAAAAAGTCAGTTTTACCTCGGTTTTAAAAAACCGGGGATTTTTAAATCTTTGGATCAATCAAATTTTGGTTCAGCTCTCCTATAATGCCTTAAATTTTACCTTAATTATTTGGGTTTTTAATCTGACTAATTCCACCACTGCTGTTTCAGGTCTTTTACTCTCAATTTATTTGCCTGCTGTAATTTTAGGTTTATTTTCCGGGGTATTGGTGGATTTGATGGATCGAAAGAAAATCATCATGATGATCAATATCTCACTAGTTCTTTGTTTTTCCAGCCTGATATTTTTTAAAGATTATTATATTTTGATTTTAATAGTTGCCTTTTTGGCCAATGCCTTAGGCCAGTTCTATGCCCCAGCTGAGGCTTCTGCAATTCCCTTGATTGTTAAAAAGAGTCAACTGATGACTGCCAATGCCATTTTCTCAGCCACTCTGTATTCCTGTTTCTTATTAGGTTTTGGTTTGGCTGGCCCTTTAATTACTCAATTTGGCATAAACTTTATTTTTATTTTTGGAACAGCCTTATTAAGCCTAGCATTCATTCTGTCTTCCTTTTTTCCCACCATTTTTACCACCCCTGATACTCAAGGAAAAAAATTGGTTTCAGCTATAATTCAAAGGGATTATCAGAGTATTAAAAACATTGGACTTCTAGAAATTTTAGAAACCATCAGGTTGATCAGAGGGAAATTGTCGGTTTTGACTTCCATTATGATTTTGGCAGGATTGCAGATGGTGATTGGAATTTTGGCCACTTTAATGCCAGCTTTTTTGGAGAGAATTTTACAAATTAAGGCAGAGGATGCCTCATATATTTTAATTATTCCCTTGGGAGTGGGAGTAGTTTTTGGGGGTTTGATTTTGGGTAAATTGGGTCAGAGTTTAATAAAAAGAGTGCTGGTGTCAAGATCTATTCTTTTTGCAGGACTATTATTTCTGATCATGGGTATTTCTCCCTTAATGTCACCTGCTATTCAGCATTTTGGCAGACCCAAGCCTTTGCCATTTTTCTATCAAGTGCCACTGTCAACAGTATTTATTTTTGGCTCATTTTTGTTAGGACTTTGCTTGGTTTCTATTTTGGTGCCTTCTCAGACAGTGTTACAGCAAAATTCTCCTAAGGAGGATAGAGGTAAGGTTTTTGCTGTATTAGGAGTGGCTATGGCTGGTTTGTCTTTAATTCCAGTTCTAATGGCTGGGATTTTGGCAGATCTTTTTGGGACCATCCCCATTTTTATTGGTTTAGGGGCAATTATAATACTCATTGGTTTATTTGGTCTTAAACCTAACCTATTTTTTAAAAAAGCAGAGCTACCGTATAATTTAAGAGAGTTTTTAGGATTAGGACACTGGTCGGGTAAGTAATAGATGTGAGAAGTTAGAAGTGGGAAGATGGATTATTGAAATGAGAAGTGAGATTAATCACACCTCACACTTCATTATCCATATTCACACATCCCACCTCTCATTTCTTATATGTGACTTCGCCACTCTTAAACAATATGTTTTTAAAAAGTTTAAATCTAACGAATTTTAGAAATTATCCTGCTCTTAAATTACAATTTGACCAAAGGCCTACCATCTTGGTTGGTAATAATGCGGCTGGAAAATCCAATCTTTTGGAAGCAATCTACCTTTTATCAACTGCTAAATCAATCAGAGTGGAGAATGAGGATGAGCTAATTAAAGAGGGAGAGGAGTTTTTAAGAGTGGAGGGTTTTTTAACTGAGCCGGAAACTGAGCTTTTGGTGATTATAAATAAGCCCACTCAGCAGGTTATATTTAGAAAAAAGGTTTTGGTTAATGGCATTTCCAGAAGAACAGTTGATTTTATTGGCAATTTACCAGCAGTAATTTTTTATCCATCAGATATAAATATGGTGACAGGAGCTCCATCTTTGCGAAGATGGCATTTGGATTTGGCTTTAGCTCAAATAGATTTGGATTATAAGAAGTCTTTGACTTTATATGAACAATTTTTAATAGCCAGAAATAGAGTGTTAAAGTCAATTAGAGAGGGAAAAGGAAGGCTGAATGAGCTGGATTACTGGACAGAAGAATTAGTGGGTAAGGGAAAAGTGATCAGTGAAAAGAGGAAGACATTTTTTGAATTCATTAATAATTTAGAAAAACCTTTAGGAGAATTTTTATTTTATTACAAAGGAAGTGAGATCACACATGAGAAGTTGGTGGAAACCAATGGTCGGGAAGTGGCTGCAGCTGCTACCCTGATTGGACCACATAGGGATGATTTTGTGGTGATGCTAGAAGGAAGACATCTATCTCACTTTGGTTCCAGAGGAGAACAGCGAACAGCAACTTTAGCTTTTAAATTAGCTCAGTTGGAATATATGGCCAAAATTTTAGGAAAAAGACCAATTTTACTTCTAGATGACGTATTCTCAGAACTTGATGCAAACCATAGAGCTCATGTAGTAGAAGTGGTGGGTAAACAACAAACCATAATAGCTACAGTGGAGCTTGAAAATATCCCCAAATCATTCCTAGATTCCTCCAGAATTTTACAAGTAGAAAATGGAAAAATAAGAGAAGATTAAGTTATGGTCTGTAGTGTTCCACTACTTTTTTGGCCACATCTATTCTTTTTTCAGAACACTCACTATCATATTGAGGAGAGACAAAGATCACTATAGCATCTGGAGAGTTGGCTGAACCGTCGGCAATTGAATCAATGTATTTGATGACAGACTCTGCGCTGGTGCAGCGGTTAGGAGGTGGATTAACAGAAACTTGAACCCGAACTTTCTGTTGGCCAATATATGGTCTAATTTTTCCAATTAGATCTTTAACAGTGGAGGCATACTCATCCACACTTAGGGAATCCTGATACCTTTGAGTTTGATAGGCAATAATATCTGCATTTCTCACTAAGGCATAATCAGAATATGCATATTTATCCTCAAGTTGTCTACCAGTGGGTCCAAAGGTAAAAGTTAAGCCGCGATCTTTAGCCATCTGATATTGTTCTTTTTGCTCAGAGATCACATAATCAATGTCATTGTCCTCAATATTGGAGGTAACTGTCCAACCATTGGTCTTGGCAGTATCCATACTTTTGGTGGGATTATTAGGATCTATGAATAAAACTCTAGTTCCCTTAGCAGAACTGGCAGAATTAAGAATAGAGGTGTTTCCCAAGACTAAATCAGTATCTTTGGCTCTCTCATTCCACCAAGATATATTAGATGAATCAACAGCCATACCAATGGCAGCTGGACCCCTGACGGAAGGAGCTGGTGTGGGGGTAGGGGTGGGGGTGGGAGCCGGAGTTGGGGTGGGTGGGGGTTTGGGAGGTCTTCTCCACCAGGGAGGAATAATTCTTCTGGCAGCTTCAGAGATTGGTTTGGGAAAAAGTTGAGAGAAGATATTATCTTTAAAGTCAAATAAGCAAATAAGCCTGAGGCCAAAAGAAATAGGATAATTCCCACTGCGGCAATAATAATTAAAGGTGATAACTGGAATATTCCTTTTTGATTATGCATTTTAGAGAGTTTAAAAACTAACGGTAATGATCAACCACTTGTTTCATCACATCAACTCTTTTTTCAGAGCATTGAGAGTCATATTCAGAAGAGACAAAGATATTAAGGGCATCAGGAGAGTTGGCAGAGCCATCAAAGATAGAGTCAATATATTGAATGACTTTTTCTGCTGTGGTACAACGATTAGCTGGAGGATTAACTGAAACTTGGACCCAGACTTGTTTTTTAACAAGATATGGTCTAATTTTCCCAATCAGATCTTTGACATAGGTAGCATAATCTGAGACAGAAAAACCTGAGTAATCTTGCCGGCGTTGGGTTTGATAGATCATAATGTCTGCATTTCTAAGTAAGGCATAATCTTGATCTGCATAATCATCCTCCAGCATTCTGCCTGTTGGTCCAAAGATAAAAGTTAAACCGCGATCTTTGGCCATTTGGTAGTGTTCTTTTTCTTTAGATAAAACATAGTTTAAATCTGGATCTTCAACATTTGTGGTGACCAACCAACCATTGGCTTTGGCTTCATCCATACCAGATACTGGATTATCAGGATTAGCAAATAATACCCTGACTCCTTTAGCAGAGCTTAAAGTTTTAAGTGCGCCGGAAGATCCTAAGACTAAATCAGATGAGAGAGCCTTAGTATTCCACCAGTCTACGTTAGTAGACGAACCAAGACCTGGACCAATAGGGAAGGTACCAGTACTTGGAGGGGCTGTGGGACCAGGAGTAGATGTTGGGACGGGAGCGGGAGTTGGGGTAGGAGTTGGTGATGGAGGAGGTCTCCAACGCCGCCACCAAGGATGAATAATTCTTCTGGCTGCTTCAGAGACTTCTTTGGGGAATATTTTAGCAAATACACTATCTTTAAAATCTCCTGAGGCAGCCAGTAGGATAAAGGCAATCACACCTACTGCGGCAATCAGTATGAGGGGTGATAAATGAACTAATCCTTTTTGTCCCAACGAAGTTGGGTTATTTTTCTTCATATAAACTAACGGTAATGATCAACCACTTGTTTCATCACATCAACTCTAGTTGGTTGTCCTTTGGAGACACAATTACCGTCACCTTTTCTATCTACTCCACTATCATATTGAGAAGAGACAAAAATGACTATGGTATCAGCATAAGGCTGTGATCCGCTGACAATAGAATCAATATACTTGATCACTTGATCAGCAGTGGTGCATCTGTTGGCTGGTGGATTGGCTGAAAGTTGAACCCAGACCTTTTGTTGTCCAATATATGGCTTAATTTTTGATATTAAATCTTTAACTTTAGAAGCAAATGTAGAAGCATATTTGGAGGAATCTGAGGTTCCCAGCTCTGTTGAGTTATCCTGAAAATGTTGGGCTTGATAGGCAATAATATCTGCATTTCTAACTAAGGCATGATCTTGACCTTGATAAGTATAATCCCATTCATCTTCAAGCTGAATGCCTGTTGGACCATTGACGAATGTAAGTCCCCGATCTTTGGCCATCTGATATTGTTCTTTTATTCCTATGACAGTATTACCATCCCTGTCAACCCCTCCTCCAATCACCAGATCAATATTTGGATCTTCAATATTGGCAGTCACATAGCTCCAACCTTTAGATTTGGCAGTATCCATATCAGAGGAGGGATTAGTGGGAGAAATCAGCATGACTCTCCCTCCTTTGGCAGAAGAGACAGAACTTAGAGTATAGGAAACTCCTATCACAATATCAGAAGATTGGGCTTTAGAATTCCACCAATCTAAGTTGCTTGAATCAACACCTATCACAAGAGGAAATTGGCCTGAGACAGGAGTTGGGGTGGGAGTAGGTGTAGCAGTAGGAGCTGGAGTTGGGCTAGGTTTAGGACTGGGTGGAGGTCTTCTCCACCAGGGAGGAATAATTCTTCTGGCAGCTTCAGAGATTGGTTTGGGAAAAAGTTGAGAGAAGATATTATCTTTAAAGTCAAATAAGAGAACATAAAACAAATATAGTTGTCAAGTTTACTTGGCAGAAAACCTGGAGGCCAGTCTGGACAGTTGATAGGTAATTAAAACCGCTAAAATAGTGATGATTAATGCATAAAGAAATTTGGAAATTACCCCCGACTGATCGGGGTAAAACCTTTGTATATACTCTTTAACAAAAGTTTGGATAGCTTCATTCCAAGCTAAAGCAGCCACCAAGCCAAAACCTGAACTTGATAAAGTAATCAGCTGTTCTACTAGCTCTCTTCTGAATGATCTTTCTTTTTGAGAGATTTGGGCCATAATAGATCCTCCACACCCTTATTGTCATTTTAACACTTGACAAGCTGTTTTGTTACTATTAGACTTATGTGTGGGTTATGATGAAGGATAGAGTAAAAGATAAAGTTTTAATAGTTAGGTGAATCCGCCAGGGGGCGGATTTTTTTAATCGGACCGAGGGAGATTGACAAGGGAAAGCTGAAGACGGAGGAAATACATGCAAAAGAAAGAATATGTCAAGGTAGCCTCATACGAAGCTAAAAAGGGCGAAGTTAAAAAGGTGGTGCTACTTTACTCAGGGGGATTAGATACCTCGGTGATGATCAAATGGATTCAGCAGGAATATGATGCTTCTGTCATAGCCTTAACCATTGATATTGGCCAGCAGGCAGATGATCTGGAAGTAATCAGAAAAAAGGCCTTAAAATTGGGGGCCATTAAAGCCATAGTGGTAGATGCTAAGGATGAGTTTGCCATGGAATATATTGCTAAAGGAATTAAAGCCAATGCCAACTATCAACAAGGATATAGGTTGGCCACAGCCATTGGCAGACCACTTCTTGCCAAATGGGCAGTTAAGCTGGCTATGGAAGAGGGAGCAGATTGTATTGCGCACGGTTGTACTGGTAAAGGTAATGACCAAGTCAGAATTGAAGGTACAGCACTGGCTCTCAATCCAGATATTAAAATTATAGCTCCAGTTAGAGAGTGGTCTATGGGTAGAGATGAGGAGATTGAATATGCCAGAAAACACCACATTCCTGTTATTACTACCAAAGAAAAACCATACTCTTATGATGATAATATGTGGGGAGTTTCTGGAGAGGGGGGAGAAATAGAAGATCCGTCTTTAATTCCACCCTTAGAAAAAATCTTACAAGTTTGCACTTTACCTGAAAATTCTCCTGAAGAAGGGGAATATTTGGAGGTTGAGTTTGTCAAAGGTTTACCTGTTGCCTTAAATGGTAAACAGATGAAGTTATCAGATCTAATTATGAAACTTAATCAGATTGGAGCAAAACATGGTGTGGGGATTAATATCCACATTGAAGATAGAGTAGTGGGTCTTAAGATTAGAGATGTTTTTGAAGCCCCGGCAGCAGAAATTATTGTCAGTGCCCACAAAAGTTTGGAATATTATGTTTGTACCAGACTAGAAAATGAATTTAAGAGTGAGGTAGATACTAAATGGGCATATCTTTGTTACGGTGGGTTGTGGTATGAACCTTTGATGGATGATATAAATGCCTACATTGATAATGTTAATAGAAAAGTCACCGGCAAGGTTACTCTAAAGCTCTACAAAGGGGTGGCAACAGTAGTAGCTTTGGAAACTCCCAATACCATTTTTGAGGAGAAACTGGCCACCTTTATGGCCTCTGATGCTTTCAACCAAAATGCCGCAGCCTCCTTCATTGAACTTTATACCCTGCAAATGAGGCTGGCTCAAAGATCTGAGAGGACTGTGCTTTTATCAATTGGTCAAATCGCCAACAAGAAAAAGCTACTTCCATCTGTCAAGCTTTTATACAAAGATGGTTATAAACTCTATGCCACTGAAAAAACTCATCAGTTTTTAAAAGGTCACAAAATTCCCTCCATTTTGGTCTATAAAATTTCCCAACCGGATCAAATACCAAATCTAAAAGATATGCTGGAAGTCAAAAGGTTTGATTTTATCATCAATATTCCCGGTGCACCCAACGGTAATCAAAAAGAAAAAACTGATGGTCAAGTTATTCGGGAAATGGCTGTTTCCACCAATACTCATCTGATTACCTCAGTGTCTGTGGCCCAAGATTTTGTGGAGAAATTACATAAAGAACATTTTAGAGCTTGAGTGGTTGAGTTATGAAAAATAGGATAGTATTGGAAGTATTGATGTGTCGCCCCACCTACTATTCCATTTCCTATACTATTAATCCCTGGATGATTCCCGGTTCAGAAAATAAAAATATGGCGCAAATCCAATGGGAAAATTTGGTGGCCACATATCGCAGTTTAGGAATTAAAGTCAACTTTTTGGATCAGCAACAGGGTTTGCCAGATATGGTTTTTTCAACAGATGAGGGGATAGTCTTTAAAAAAAAGGTGGTGGTGTCTAATTTTAGATATCCCCAAAGGAGAAGGGAGAGAAGTCCGTATTTGGAGTGGTTTGAGAAACATGGGTTTAAACCCACTTTTTTGCCAAAAGGCATATTTTTTGAAGGCAGTGGGGACTGCCTTTTTTTTAACCATTTGGCTTTTGTAGGAACCGGCTTTAGAACTTCTAAAAAAGCTGCTGAATTTTTATCTGCCAAATTAGATATCGAAGTTTTTCCACTTCAATTAATTAATCCTTACTTTTTTCATCTAGATACAGCTTGCTTCCCTCTAAATAGTGAGACCGCTTTTTATTATCCAGAGGCTTTTGATGAAAAATCCCAAAAAATTTTAAAAAAAGTGGTGCCAAATTTGATTGCCTTAACTGCCTTTGAAGCCAGGAACTTTGCTGCCAACTCAGTGGTGACAGATCATCAGGTGATTATCAATAGAAATTTGCCCACCTTTGCCAATACCTTAGCTAAGTTGGGATACTTGCCAATTGAAGTTGATTTAAATGAGTTTAAAAAGGCTGGTGGCGCAGCCCATTGTTTAACTAATGTATTGAAAGAAGTGGAGAAATAAGAAATGGGCGCAGAAATGAAAGTAGAAGGTGGTTGGTTATTACGTCGTGGTGGATTTGGATTACAGGAGAATATTCCCCACGATGGGATCATCATTCCATCAGGAGAAGCTGTTAATGCTGGTCCTGTGCGTGGCTTTGAATTTTGTGTGATCTCATATCCTTCCCATACGGAGGTAGTACGTTCTCTCGGACGCTTACGTTATAGAGTTGAGTGCACTGGAGATGTTAAAAGAAAAAGGGTACGACGAGGAAAAATAGTAATGTATACGTTAAATGGATCAGATACTGTTCTTCAAATTAAAAGAGGGAGGGGAAGGTTAATGGTTACTAACTTACCAGAGGAGCTAGTTGATTCCTAAGACTTCTCTGCCATTAACTGTGGCAATTTTAACTAATTCATCAATATCATAAAGTCTATTCATTTCCATTAAAGCTCTTAAATCATTCCATAAAATTCCATCATTGTAAGGCATCATTAAATCAGCAATATTATCTGTACCCAAAGCTACTAAGATTCCATAAGGTAATAACTCATCAACCGGGGTTGAAGGATTATGAATGGGTGAGGGTTCCTCACTTCTTCTTGAGTTAATCCAGGACATAGGACAAGCAATCATCATAAGTTTTGCTTTTTTCATTAGTTTGTAAAGCTCTTCACGATATTTTTTAGGATGGGCATTTATAGAAATACCATGTATCCCCACAACTTTACCCTCCATTTTATATTCAATAGTTTTTTTAGCTAAAAGTTCTGTCTCAAACTCACCAGGCAAATTTAACTCATCTACATGAATATGAACCATTTTCTTTTTATCTTTGGCAGTCTGAAGAATTATTTCTAGATGTTCGACTTCTCTTCCTTGATCAGTTTTCATATTACTTCCTATAATATCTGCAAACTCGGCTCCGACTTCAAACCAAAATCTTGATTCTTTTGGGAGGATTCCATAACTTGGTAGATTAATAAATTTAAAAGTAATTGATGATTTATATCTATCTTTTAATTTTTGAGCAGCCTTAATTGCTTTATCTTTTGTATCTGGATCAACATCAATAAAAGTACCAATTGCCGAAACACCCTGAGCAATCATCAGTTCTGTGGCTTTAGCCATCCGATCATAAATTTGGGCAATAGTGGAATTTCTTCTAACGCCTGAATTCAATTTCCACTTCTCGTGCCGGTAAGCATTAGCTAGCTTGTATAACTTTTCATCAACTGTGTATGCTCTATCAAGATGGGCATGCGTGTTAACCCAACCCCCATTAGTTTTAATTTTGTCTAAAATTATTTGTTTAGGATCAAACATTACAGGTCAATTATGGCATTTTTGCGGGAAATGTGCAAAAATTGGAGAGTGAGTAAGTTCAAACCCTTAATTTTATCAGTCATTTTGATCAGTTTTTATATTAGTTTCTTAATTTTTGTGAGAAGATCATTTCCTACATCAGAGGAACTTTTATCTGCTGTCTCTTCATTTTATGGCAGTTTTGGCTATGAGATCATCTTTTTGGCCTCTATGCTGGAGGCACTTATTTTGATTAATTTATTTGTACCAGGGGCAGTGGCAGTGGGGTTGGGAGCTGTTTTTGCCCGCTCAGGTGAGCTTGATTTAACAGTGGGGATTATTTTGGCTGTGACTGGGGCACTGTTAGGTTATCTAATAGATTTTGCCTTAGGTTTTTTTGGCTTTTCGGAAATTGTCAAAAGTTTAGGCTGGGAAAGGGGTTTGGAAAAGGTCAGAGTTCAACTCCAATCATCTTCGGTCAGAAGTTTTAGTTTGGGCTTTATTCATCCTAATATCGGAGCTCTGGTAGCTGTGGCAGCAGGCACACTCAGAATGAATTTTGTCAAATTTCTCTCTTTATCAGCTCTATCAACTTTAATTTGGTATAGTCTTTGGGCCATTTTGGGTTTTGCCTTAGGGGGAATTTTCTTAACTATTTTAACCAGATATGCCTTTATCATCATGCTTTTGGTTTTATCAATTTGGATTCTTACTATTTTATACGGTAGATGGGGGAAAAGGTAACTATGTTCATACCTAAATACAATATAACTAACCAGATTTTGAAAAACGTTGGTATAGTTGAGGCTGCCAGAGAGATCATTATGAATGCTCCTTTGGTGCCTGCTTGGGAAGCTAAGTTTAGAAAGGAGGCCATGGAGAGAACTGTTCATCATGGCACACACCTGGAAGGTAATCCTTTGTCTGAGGAGGAAGTTAAAGATGTGCTAGATGGACAAGAGGTAATTGCCAGAGATCGGGATATTCAGGAGATTTTAAATTATCGCAATGTTTTAAAGTTCATTGATGGCATTCAGATTCAGATTGGTACTTCTGGTAATTATAATTTTACTCTAGAAACTATTTTGGAAATACACAGACTAACCACAGAAAAAATTATGCCTCCGGAGTCTGCTGGCAACTTTAGAGTGCGCCAAGTAGTAGTCCGAAATACCAAAACTGGACAAATTTCGTATACACCTCCTCCGGCAGTGGAAGTGCCATATTTGGTGGAAGATTTAGTCAATTGGATTAATTCAGATGAGGCTAAAGCCATGCATCCGATCATTAAAGCAGGAATTATTCATTATGAACTGGCTAGAATTCATCCATTTGTTGATGGAAATGGGCGGGTGGCCAGAGCTGTTGCCACCTTAGTGATGTTTTTGGATGGCTATGATATTAGAAAATTTTTCTCATTTGAGGAATATTTTGATGAAAATCCCATGGATTATTATTTAACTTTGCAAGCTGTCTCCAATCAGCTGGTCTTGGATACTCACGAGAGGGATATTACTCCTTGGCTGGAGTATTTTACCCAAGGAGTGGCTATTGAGCTAAATAGAGTCAAAGAAAAAGTGCAAAGAATTTCCACTGATGTGATGATTAAAGATAGACTGGGGGAGCAGGTGGCTTTGAATGAAAGACAGATGGCTATAATGGAGTATCTTCACAGGCACAAAAGTATGATGAATAAAGATTTTAGAAAGATTTTTCCGGATTATTCAGATGATACTGTTCTTAGAGAACTTAAGTTTTTAAAGCAAAAGGGATTGGTTAAAAAAATAGGCGGCACCAAAAAAGCTACATATGTATTAAAATAAATTAAGAAGGGCTCGGTGGTCTAAAGCTTGAATGACGGATTATAATATTTTTCGATTGCTTGGCTTCATAAAGGGCCTCATCAGCACGGCTACGTAAACTTTTTGGACTGTCAATTTCTTCCAGTGGGGCTATTCCAATACTAATGGTTTGCTCCCATCCTAAATCAGGGAAAACATCTTTTATGGTTTTAAGAGTGGTTGCTCTGATCCTCTTTGCCACGTCTTCTGCATCTGCTTGATCGCAGGCTACTAAATAGACAGCCAGTTCATCTCCTCCTAGACGGCCTAAAATATCTGTTCCCCGGGTTTGTTTTTGAATAACGTCTGCGTATGTTTTAAGTAGCTCGTCTCCCTTAGGATGACCGAAAGTATCATTAAAACGCTTAAACTGATCCACATCTAAAGCTAAAAGTGAACCTGCAAGTTCTGGTCTTCTTTTGGCAAGGTCAATTGCCCTATCAAGCTCTTTCAAAAACCCGCTACTATTATAGAACTCAGTTAATAACCCATCATGATCAGCTCGTTTTTCCAAGGCTTTTCGTTCCGTTGTTAATTGGTTTGCAAAATCTGCCTTAGAGATTTCACCTCTTGCCAACTTTTCAGCTAATTCCGAATAATACCTAAGCAGATATTCGGTATGAGGATCTTGCTCGGAATGTTCTGATTCTGGTGTGCTGTCTGCCATAAAATATATTTTACAATATGAGCCCAATCTATTACAATTCCTTTATCTCAAATTATGACTTTTTCCAAGCTATCAGAATATTTTGAAAAACTGGAATCTACCTCATCAAGATTAGCCCTGATTGATATTCTGTCTGAACTTTTTTCTAAAGTTAAATTCGATGAGATTGGGCATGTCAGTTACTTGCTACAAGGCAGAGTTGCTCCATTTTATGAACCTTTAGAGATTGGCATGAGTGAGAAACTGGT
>JACOXG010000007.1 GCA_016176405.1 Candidatus Daviesbacteria bacterium
TGCTTTTTCTAGCCAGCTTTCTGGCAGCTCTGCGAGATTTATAACCGTAGGCCATCTTTCCTATATAGTACTAAAAATCTGATAAAATATCATGGTTTGAAGATTGCGGGAGTAGTTCAGCAGCAGAATGTCTCCTTCCCAAGGAGAAGGCCGCGGGTGCAAATCCCGTCTCCCGCTCAAGCGAGTTCAACGTTTTTGGCGAAGCCAAAAAGGCAAGGTTCTTGAGCGGAGCGAGAGGTTCTTATTCTCGTATCCCGCTCCAAAATGAGTTAGTCAAAGAATTTCACAGAGGAGATTATTTGCTCAAATATTGTAGAGTCTTTACAACTAGTTTCAGGGGATATGGTAGTAACAGTATTTGCAAATCTGTATAGCAATCCATTTCTAATAAGACGGTAATCTGGACTAAAAGCTCTTAATGAAGCCTCTGTAACTTCAGTTACACATATGGCCTCGACGCCACCAATTTTTAAATATTCAATTTTAGGTGGTTTAATGGTTACTTTTTGCTTAACACCTTTTATATACTTTTCAACAATTTCTTCCTTAGTTAAGTCATCAACATAGTCTTTTAGAGTAGTATAATTTGATTTACTCACAATTATAAAACCATAACTTGGACCCCAGTATTCCTTAGGGGGGCTACTAAATCTACTTCCAAAATCTATAAATTCAACAACACCATCCTTTTCTAAATATTTATACATTCCATTTCTTGCCTCAAAATCTACAACTGAGATTGGTAAACTGGGATGTTTAAAGGAGAATTTTGCTCTCTCACTGGTAAATGTCACACCCATGTTTTCCTTGTAGATTGTTTGGATATTTTTATAAAGCTGTGTATCCGTTAAAACTGGATATGATAGAAAATAAACTCCTATCAAAAGTAGGATCAAAAAGAATATAAGGGTCAAAGTCAAATAATTAACTCTTGGAATAGACCATTTTATTTTACTCACGAAATGAGTATACCATTAAAACATAGATGACTCAATTTGAGGTAAAATAGCTCTTATGCCGAAGTGGCTCAGTGGATTTAATGTTCTAAATGAACATTAAACGGGTTAACCACAATTTATCACCGAAGGTGAAATATAATAAAGAAGTTAACCTAGGAAGAGCAATATCGCCGGTGTAGCTTAGTGGTAAAGCATACGCTTCGTAAGCGTAGGAGCGACGGTTCGATCCCGTCCACCGGCTCCTTACTTGGAGGCCTCCTGAACTCCAGCTCTGGCGACTTGATTGTTAGGATCTATACCTAAAACAAATAAGAAAACTTCTTTGGCTTTTTGCTTATCCCCCATGGCCAATAAAACTATGCCCATATTATTTTTTAAATTAAGATTTTGGGGGTTAATTTGGGTAGCTTTCTGAATGTATTCCAAAGATTTATCATATTGCTGCTGTTCAAAATAAATAGCTGCAATATTTTGATAAGATTGCCAAAGATAAGGATTGAATTCCAAAGATAAGGATTGAATTTGATGGCATTCTCATAATTTTCCAAAGCCTTGTCAATTTGGCCTAATTCTCTATAAACATTGGCCAAATTATGGTAAGCATCTCCATAGTTGGGTTTTAAGGCAATGGCAGTCTGAAACTCCTCGATGGCCTTTTGTTTATTGCCCCATCTGCCGTACATATCACCTAAATTATTATGATTATTTGGGGAGGATGGAGAGGTTTTGCTGGCAGCAATCCAAAGATTATCTTGATTGTGCCAATCGATATTCCTTACAATGGTCCTTATTTGTAGGGCAATGATGACAATTATGAGCAGTCCATAAAGAATTGGTTTCAAACCCTTTTTAAGATTGCCTAATCTATCTAATCCAATCGCGATCAGAGTAAAAATCCCGATACTGGGAAGATATAAATATCTTTCAGCCACAATCCAGTTTAATCTAAAGGGAGTTAAGGTGGGAGCAAGTGCCAAGAAAAAAAATAAGAGCCAAAAGAAGACAGATTTATTTTTGAAAAAAGCCACTACAATGGTAATAAAGTACAAGGCTGTCAAAAATAGTCTAACTATAAATGAGATTCCTGAAAAAAGCAGTTCAGAATGATAGAGAGTTAAAATTTTGGGCCAGAAAATTAACTCAAAATAGGAAGTAATGGCAATAGGAACTAGGATAAACATATTATCAACCCCTCTTTCTTGATAATGGACAGTTTGCAGAGTGGTAGTCCGTTCTGATAGATCCAATAGGTTGATGACGACATAGACTATAGTTAGTGTTAAATAGGGAATAACTTTAACCCAGTTCTTGCCAAATTTTCCAAATGTAAATTCATAGAGTGGATAAATTAAAAATAAACTGGCGATTTAATATAGAAAAGAAAGGAAAGTAAGAAAAAGAAGGTATATTGGGTATACATGCCTCCGGAAATCCAAATGACCGGTTCAGCAATGGCTGGATGAATAGCGAAAATGGCAGCAGCTGCAAAGGATACAAATCTTTTTTTATAAATTTTTAACAAAATAAAAAATATTAAAATGGTTGATCCAATGTGTAACAAGATATTGGGGATTCTAAAGATGAGAGGATTGAGGGGTTCATAGGGAAAGTGAGGGAAAAAGTTACTGATGTGAAAGGCAATCCAATAGATTAAGGGTCTTAAAATACCGGACAAGTTTCTAAAAATATAACCAAATTCACCTAATTTAGGATTTTGAACAATCTCTGCAATATCATCCGAGAGAAAAGCGTTGTCTAAGGCATTGGCATATGTAATTAATATCAAAATAACCAGAAATATAATAGGAAATATCCCCTTTTGGAACCAATGTTTTGAGTTTTTACTTTCAACCACTGAAGTTTTTCTAACTACTTTTTTCAATTTTCCTTCACCCCAGCGTTTTTTAATATAATCAGATATAATCTCTTCATTAATTTTTAGATTTCTTGCTATCTGAGAGATAGATAAAAGTCTGATATTCTTTTTGATATATTTTTTCTGATCGTGGCTAAGATTCATCAGGAATTTTTCTTAATTATCCTAACACGGCTGAGGTAGAAGTGTAAAGATAAAATGGAAGAAATTGTGGACTTAACGCGGTATGGTTAAAACCATGCCAACTTCTATCAGATCTGGGTTTTGGATATTATTGGCTTTGGCAATTCGATCATATGCCATGATATCTCCATAGGCACGGCCCGCAATTTTTGATAGCCAATCACCTGCAACCACAGTGTATTTATCAGAAGTAATAGGAGGACCCCAACTCTGTTGGATCATAGTTATATCGGCAGCACCTTTTGATCCCGGCACTGCACCTGATGGTTCCATTGGTGTTGGAGTAGGAGTGGGTTCAACTCCTGGGGTCTCTACTGGTGAGGCAATAGGGACAGCTACCCCCTCAAGCTTGGGGATTTCTAAAACTTGCCCAACTTCTATTTGATCAACGTTGGCAAGATTATTCGCTTTGGCAATTTCTGTATATTTATACCCATCATTGTAATATTTTTGGGCAATTAGGAATAAGGTATCCCCTTCTTTGACTGTGTATTTACCGGGGAGGTCCTCAGGAGAAACATCTCCTTCTTGTTCTATTTGTTGAGCTGGTCCTATCTCTTGTTGGGTACCTCTGTTAAAGTAATTGAAGATTAAAATTCCTGCTACCAAAATGATTAGAGCACCTAAAATTAAACTTAGTCTTGATTGATTTGAGGAAACCTCTTTATTGAGCTTATCCAGATAAGCTTGAGTTGATTCATCTACACTTGGTGCGGATTTTCTAGCCATATTATTTTTATTATGGGGCAGAAATTAGGAGCAGTTGGGTATGTTTTAAACTATTGTGGATAAATTGTCAAGAGGGGAAATTGGTGGGTGTTTCTCAAACCTGCGGGACCGACGGGAATAATAACCTCCGCCTTCGGCGGAGGACGAACAGCTTGCCAGGTACTGGTGCGCGGTTTGATTCCCCAGCTAGTCCAAGAAATAAAAAATCGATCACAAGGATCAATTTTTCATTTTCTGCGGGACCGACGGGAATCGAACCCGCTATCTTCTCCGTGACAGGGAGACGTGATGACCGGTTCACTACGGTCCCTCGCTTAAAACTCGACTTTAACTTGCACATTGTAACAAACTAAGAACATGTATTCAATTATCAGAAGTGCTATATTACAAGTATACAAATTATGGAGATATCCAATGCAAAATTAGCAAAGATTCTGAGGGAAGTGGCAGCTGCTTATACTCTTAAAAAAACAGGTAACATCTTCCAAATTCGTGCCTATGAGAACGCTGCAGATTCAATTGAACACGCCACAGCCGAGATCCAGGACTTATGGGAAGAGGGTAGATTACATGAGGTGCCAGGACTGGGAGAGAAGATCAGAGGATATTTGGATGAACTGTTTACTAAAGGTAAGGTTAGGCATTTTGAAGCAGTTCAAAAAGGGATTCCGAAGATTGTATTTGATCTTTTGGATGTACCTGGGATTGGGCCCAAAACAGCCTCAAAAGTGGCTGAATTAGGGGTAGAAAGTATTGATGATTTGAAAGCTCAAATTAAATCAGGAGAGCTAATTAAAAAGGGATTTTCAGGCAAAATTGCCCAAAATATCATGGATGGGTTAAGAGAAGTGTCTTCGAGAACAGGTAGGATTTTACTACCTTATGCTGCAGCCCAGGCTGAAAAAACCATTAATTATCTTAAGAAAAGCAAAGATGTAATCGATGCCCATCCTTTAGGATCTTTAAGAAGAATGGTAGCGACTGTGGGAGATTTAGATTTTTCGGCCAGTTCAAATAAGGCTAAAAGCGTGGTAGAGTATTTTTGTCAAATGCCTGGGGTAGTCAGAGTGGTGGATAGGGGTGAAAACAAGGCTACAGTGGTGTTACAAAGTGGTTTACAGCTTGATTTATTAGTTGGAAGGCCTGATTCTTATGGAGCTCTTTTACAGCATTTTACAGGCTCAAAAAGCCATAATATCCATTTGAGGACTCTAGCAGAAAAGAAAAGCTTATCTCTATCCGAATATGGGGTTAAACAGATTAAAACAGGTAAAATTGTGCCTACAAAAACAGAAGAAGACTTTTATAGACTTCTTGATATGGATACCCCTGACCCTGAAATAAGAGAAGATAGTGGTGAAATTGAAGCTGCTATCAAGCACCAACTGCCCAAGTTAGTAAAATTGAGTGATATTAAGGGAGATTTCTTCGCATGCACCGGGAGTTAATTCAATAGAGGAAATAGTCAAAAAAGCTAAGGAGCTGAATTATGAGTTTGTGGGTATTTCAGATCATCCACCCGGTTTTACCACTAGCTCTAAGGAGGAGACAATCAAATGGGTTCAAAAGAGGACAAAATTTATTCAAAATGTAAAATCGAAAACAAAAAGTATTCATATATTGAATGGGCTCGAAGTAGATATATTAGTTGATGGAAGCTTAAGTGTGCCTGATGAAGCTCTAGAGACTCTTGATTATTGTATTGCAGGGGTACATTCAGGTCATAGAGGTTCAAAAGAGGTTATAACAAAAAGGCTTATGGTTGCTTTATCAAATCCTCATGTGGACATTATTTCTCATCCTACTAATAGGCTTTTAAATGAGCGTGAATCATCCGAAGCAGATTGGGAGGAAATTTTTAAATTCTGCGCTAAAAATAATAAACTTTTGGAAATAAATGGTTTCCCCAATAGGTTAGTGAGAAGAGCACTTTCTTTTGGAGTTAAATTTGTAGTCGATACCGATGCCCATAGAGTAGAACAAATGGATAATATGCTATTTGGAGTGGCTGTGGCCAGAAGAGGATGGGCTGAAAATAAGGATTTAGTTAACAGCTGGGGCTGGACAGACTTTGCTAAATGGTTTAAACTCTAATTATGGATCCTTTATATATTATTATTGCTGTTGTAGTTATTTTAGCCTTGTGGCTACTTTTTACCTATAATGGATTAGTGACTTTGCGTAATCGAGTCCGGGAAGCCTGGTCACAAATTGATGTGCAGCTGAAAAGAAGATCCTCTTTAATTCCAAATTTAGTTGAAGCTGTAAAAGGTTATGCTAAACATGAGAAAACCGTT